>NZ_JACEGK010000042.1:0-23113 GCF_056859195.1 Streptomyces sp. NH27 | reverse complement strand
GGGCTCAGGGGCGCCCCAGCTGATCGACCGTCGCCGCCGCGCCGTGCTGCCGGAAGGCGTCCCACAACTTCCGGTACGTCCCGCCCGCGTCGAGCAACCCCGCGTGCGTACCGGTCTCCACGACGGTGCCGTGCTCCAGCACCACCACCCGGTCGGCCCGGGCGGCCGTGGTGAGCCGGTGCGCGACCACGAGAGTGGTGCGCCTGCGGGTGAGCGCGTCCGTGGCGGCCGCCACCCTGCTCTCGGTGGCGAGGTCGAGCGACGCGGTGGCCTCGTCGAGCAACAGCACGTCGGGGTCCACGAGTTCGGCCCGCGCCAGCGCGAGGAGCTGCCGCTGCCCGGCCGACAGGTTGCGGCCCCGCTCGCCGACCGGCTGGAGGTATCCCGCCTGGAGCGCGGCCACCATCTCGTGGGCGCCGACCGCCCGCGCCGCCGCCTCCACCTCGGCATCGGTGGCGTCGGGCCGGCCGTAGGCGATGGCGTCACGCACGGTGCCACTGAACAGGTGGGCCTCCTGCGGCACCACGCCGAGCCTGCCGCGGTATCCGGCCAGGTCCAGCGCGCGCAAGTCGTGGCCGTCGACCCGGACCGCACCGGTGGTGGGGTCGTAGAACCGGGCGATCAGCTTCATCACGGTGGACTTGCCCGCGCCGGTCGCACCGACCAGCGCGACCGTCTCGCCGGGTGCGATCCGCAAGCAGACGCCGTGCAGCACCTCCTGGCCACCGCCGCCCGCGTACCCGAAGGACACGTCGTCGAAGACCACCTCACCCTTCAACTGGTCTACGGCAAGCGGCTGTTCCGGAACGGGTGTGCCGGTGGGGGTGCGCATCAGGGTGCGCAGCCGGCCGAGTCCGACGGCGGCCTGCTGATAGCCGTCGAAGACCTGCGAGAACTGCTGGATCGGGGAGAAGAACAGGTCGACGTAGAGGAGGAAGGCAATCAGGGTGCCGGCGGTGAGGGTGCCGGAGCGAACCTGCCCGGCGCCGACCGCGAGCACGGCCGCGGTGGACAGGGTGCCGAGGAACTCCACGAACGGGAAGAACGTCGCCATGTAGCGCTGGGCGCGCAGCCGCGAGTCGCGGAAGGACCAGGCGAGCCTGGCGAAGTCCTCGGCGTTGCGGCTCTCACGGCGGAACGCCTGGGTGACGCGGATCGCGGTGACGTTCTCCTGGAGTGCGGCGTTGACGGCGCTGACCCGCTCCCGCGCCTCGTGGTAGGCGGGCACCGAGTGGTGCCGGAACACCGCGGTGCCGACCACCAGCAGCGGCAGCGCGCCGAGCAGCACCACGGCGAGCCCTGTGTCGATGACGAGGAGGGTGACCAGCACGCCGAACACCGTGAGCAGGCTGACCACCGCGGTGGTCAGGCCGGTCTGCAGGAAGTTGGACAGCGCGTCGACGTCGGTGGTCATCCGGGTCATGATCCGGCCGCCGAGTTCACGTTCGTAGTAGTCCAGGCCGAGCCGCTGGAGTTGGGCGAAGGTCTTGACCCGCAACGTGTAGAGAAGGCGCTCGCCGGTGCGGCCGGTGATGCGGATCTGGCCGACGCCGATCAGCCAGTCCGCCGCGACCACGGCCGCGGCGGCCGCGGCGGCTTCCAGCAGCACCCGGCCCGCGTGGTGCGCCACACCGTGGTCCACGCCCTGGCGGACCAGCACGGGCACGATGATCTGGGCGAGCGCGTCGAGGGCGACCAGCACCAGGCCCAGCAGTAGTGCCGACCGGAACGGCCGCAGCAGCGGGCGCAGCCCGAAGTGCGGGTCTGCGGCCCGAGTTCGCTCCGCGGGCACCTTCGGATCGGTCTCGCGCAGCGGCATCTTCGCCAGTCCGGCGAGGAGTTCGGGCGTGGGCGGGGCCGCGCCGAGCACTCCGCCGCCCGGTACTCGGCCGCGCCCGGCCATGGCCGAGGAGAGCGAGATCGCCTGCGCGGCCCGTAGCGCGGCGACTTCACCGACGGCCCAGGCATCCTCGGTGTCCGGGCGCCGCCACAGGTGCGCGGTGACGGCCGGCGCCTCGATCTCCGCGCCGGCGCGCACACCCGCCGCCTGCGCGGGTGATCCGGACGGGGCGGGCCGGCCGGACCGGTCGGACGGATCGGACCGGTCGGATACGGTGCCGCGCGGCTCGTCGGTGCCGACCCCGGCGACCGCGGAAGCGGCCGTGGCGGAAGCAGCGGCGACGGCCACCGGGTCCGGACCGTCGTCATCAGCGGCGGAGAGGGCCGCGGCACCCGCCGGCGTACCCAAGTCCCCTGCTCCGACGGCGGCTTCGGTCCCGACCCCCGCCCCCGGTTCGCGCTCCTCCGCCGGCTCGGGGGCATCGACGGTCGACAGCAGCGAGCGGAACAACGGTGAACGGGAACGAAGTTCGTCCATCGTGCCGGTGTCGACCACCCGGCCGCCCTCCAGCAGTGCGATGCGGTCGGCGAGTTCGAGGGTGGACCGGCGGTGGGCGATGATCAGCGTGGTGGGGCGGCGGACCGCCTCGTGCAGGGCCGCGTGGATCTCCGACTCGACGCGGGCGTCGATCGCGGAGGTCGCGTCGTCGAGCACGAGCACCGCCGGGTCGCACAGCAACGCACGTGCGAGCGCGACGCGCTGGCGCTGCCCGCCGGACAGCGTCAGGCCCTGCTCGCCGACGACCGTGTCGTACCCCTGCGGGAGACGTTCGATGAACTCGTCCGCGCACGCCACCCGCGCGGCGGCCCTGATCCGCTCCTCGCTCGCGCCGGGCTCACCGTAGGCGATGTTGTTGCGCACGGTGTCGGACAGCAGCAGGCTCTCCTCGAAGACGAACCCGATCCGGCCGCGCAGCGAGTCGAGCGTCAACTCCCTTACGTCGGCGCCGCCGACCCGGACCGCGCCGGCCGGGACGTCGTAGAAGCGCGGCAGCAGCGCGGCCGCGGTGGACTTGCCGGAGCCGGCCGGCCCGATCAGGGCGACCGTCTCGCCCGGCGCGATGTCGAGGCTGAAGCCGCGCAGCAGCGGCTGCCCCTCGCCGTAGCCGAAGGTGACGTCCTGCCAGGACAACGCGGGCGGCTCGTCCGGCAGTTCGCGGGCGCCGGGCGCGTCGGTGATCACGGGTGCCTCGTCGATGACTTCGAGGACGCGTTCGGTGCCGGCCCTGGCCTGCTGCCACACGGTGAGCAGGGTGGCGACCTGGCGGACCGGGGTGACGAACGAGCCGAGGTAGCTGGTGAAAGCGAGGAAGGTGCCCAGCGAGATCCGGCCGTGCAGCGCGAGATAGCCGCCGAAGGCGAGCACCGCGACCTGGCCGAGCGCGGGCACGGCCTGCAGGGCCGGGTTGTACCGGCTGTTGTAGCGCACGACCCGCAGCCGGGAGGAGAACAGCCGGCGGGCGCGCCGCTCCAGGCCGAGCAGTTCGCGTTCCTCCTGCCCGAAGCCCTTGACCACCCGCACCCCGGTGACGGTCGCCTCGACGCCGGAGGCGACCTCGGCAGCCTCCTGCTGGGCATGCCAGTTGGCGGGGAACAGGTCGCGGCGGCTGCGCAGCGCGATCAGCCACAGCAGCGGCCCGACGACGAGCGCGACCACGGTCAGCAGCGGGGAGAGCCACGCCATGAAGACCAGCGAGACCGCGAACATCAGGGCGTTGCTCGTCATGTTCGGCAGGAACTGGAGCAGCGTCTGGATGAGGGTGATGTCGGAGATGGAGCGGCTGACGATCTGGCCGGTGCGCAGGCTGTCCTGCTGGGCGCCGCCGAGCCGCAGCAGCGCCGCGAACGCGTCGTTGCGCAGGTCGTACTGGACGCCGAGCGACAGCCGTCCCGCGGTGTAGCGGCGGGTGAAGCCGCCGGCGAACCGGACCGCGCCGAGCCCGGCGAGCACCAGCGTCCACACGGTGAGCGACCCGGTACGGCCCGAGGCGACGTGGTCCACGACGTGCCGCAGCACCAGCGGCAGGGTCGCCGTGGCGATGGCGGCGGCGACGGCCGCGCCGAAGGCCAGCATGGCGTCCCGGCGGTGCCGCAGGCAGTACGAACCGAGCCGGCGCACCCAACCCGCGGCCGGCTCCGCCGATTCCCCGTCCGGCCCGCGTGACCCGCCTGACCTGGCCGCCCCTTCTGCCCCGCCTGGCCCCTCCGACGTGACCGTCTGCTCCGTACCGCCCGTCACCGGGCGTCCGCCGGCGCGATACCGAGGCGCCCGGCAGCGGCGTCCGTCACCTTCGGCAGGCCGTAGCGCTCGCGGTCGCCTCGCGGGACCCGGCGGTCGGCGAGGAGGGGTGCATCAGGTTCACCGGGTCCGGCGAACCGGGCGATGTTCCCGCGATGCGCGCGGGCAGCGCTGCCGGCGGCGGGGTCGTCCGGCAGCCGCCGAACCGCCTCGTGCCGCCCGACCGGCATCAGCAAGGCGTTGAGGTACGGCAGCGTGCAATCGGCTATGCGGAGCATGGGACTTCGTCTCCTCGTTCAGAAGTGCGGGTACGAAACGGTGCGGGTGCGGGTACCGGCCGGGTCCCGTTCTCAGGTCCGAACTCCGGCCCGAACCCGACCGGTGGACACCACGCGCGGCCGGCACAAGGCCGGGGGGACGCACGGTACTTCCGGAAGCAGCGGGCAGATCGGGCTCGCCGCGCGGGCAGTTCGCCGGCGCCGCGCACCGCGACCCGGCGCGTCCTCCATCGCCTGTACCCCGCCCACGAGTTCGGCGTCCCCGTCCACGTGGTGGGTGACCGGCAGCGCCGCCGGACCGTGCCGCCCGTACGGCTTCCCCGGCAGGCCGTACGTCCTGCCCCGGGTCGGCGCGTCCAGGGCACCGAACGGCTCTCCGGCGAGCCGGCGGGCGTTCGAGTCCGCGGCCCAAGGCGCCTAACCTCACCGCGCGTTGCCGCCCACCACCCGGTGACTCGTGCGGCCAGGACGGCTTCCGCCCGGCCGGTCCGGCCTCGGCCGGCGCGGTGGTGCCGCGTTCGCCGGCGCCGTGGCCGCGCACCGGCCGCGCCGTACGGACCCGGACCGCGCCGTATTGCCCGAACTCAACCCACCCGTAGGCCACTTCGGTGGTCCTGGCGATCACGCCGACATGCGTCGCTGTGACAGCGTCCTCCCTCGACCGGCCGTACGACCGCGTCGGAGACGAACCCGAAGATCCGTAGCCGACCGGCCCGACGACGATCACGCCCGGCTGGGCGTACTACCGGGCCTGGTTCATCATGTATCCCCAACCTTTGCGCGCGTTGATCTACCGGACCACGAACTCGGCCGGGCCGGGCCATGAGGAGCCCCCCGAACCGAGGCATCATGAGGCAGTCGGGCAGCACGCCGCGCCGCCCGGCGGAGGAACGGCCGCCGGCGCAGATCCGGGCGCTCGGCTCACCCGTGGACACCGCGGTGCACGCCGAGACCGACGGCCGCGCCGACACGCCCCCGCCGGCAGGTGGTCCCTCGCCCGGCAGGACAAGGCCCCCCGAGGGGCTGGGCGCCCTACCCCCGGTAGGTTTCGAGCAGGCGCAGCCACACCTCGCTGATGGTGGGGTAGGAGGGCACCGCGTGCCACAGCCGGGAGATGGGCACCTCGCCGACCACGGCGATCGTGGCGGAGTGCACCAGCTCGCTCACCCCGGGCCCGACGAAGGTGACCCCGAGCAGGACCTCGCGGTCGAGGTCGACCACCATGCGGGCCCGCCCCTTGTAGTCGTCGCCGTACAGGCTCGCCCCGGCGACCCGCGCGAGGTCGTAGTCGACGACGCGCACCCGCCGCCCGGAGCGCTCGGCCTCCTGGGCGGTCAGCCCGACCGAGCCGACCTCGGGGTCGGTGAAGACGACCTGCGGCACAGCGCCGTGGTCGGCGGTGGCGACGTCGGCGCCCCAGGGCGCGTCGTCCAGCGGCCGGCCCTGGGCGCGCGCGGCGATCGCCGCACCGGCCATCCGCCCCTGGTACTTGCCCTGGTGGGTGAGGAGCGCGCGGTGGTTGACGTCGCCCGCTGCGTAGAGCCAGCCGTCGGCGACATCGGTGACCTGGCAGGTGTCGTCGACCGTGAGCCAGTCGCCGGGTGTGAGCCCGACCGTGTCGAGCCCGAGGTCGGCGGTGTGCGGCTCGCGGCCGACCGCGAAGAGGATCTCGTCGGCGGTCAGCTCACCGCCGTCGTCCAGCCCGACCCGCACCTCGCGGCCCTCGCGCGCCACGGACGTCACGGACACCCCGAACCGCACCTCGGCCCCGGCCTCCCGCAGCCCGTCGGCGACCATCTCCCCGGCGAACGGCTCCATCCGGCCCAGCAGTTCGCCGCCGCGGACCAGGACGGTCACGCGCGCGCCGAGCGCCTGCCAGGCGGTCGCCATCTCGACGGCGACCACGCCGCCGCCGACCACCACCAGGCTCTCCGGCACCTGCTTGGCGCTGGTCGCCTCGCGGCTGGTCCAGGGCCGCACGTCGGTCAGCCCGGGCAGGTCGGGCAGCGCCGCGGTGGTGCCGGTGCACACCGCGACCGCGTGCCGTGCGGCCAGCCGCACCGTTCCGCCGTCCGGGGTGTCCACCACGACATGGCGGGGCCCGTCGAGCCGCCCGCGGCCGCGAACCAGGTCGACGCGCACCGAGTCCAGCCACTCCACCTGGCCGTCGTCCTTCCAGTGCGAGGCGAACTCGTCGCGGCGGGCCAGCACCTCGGCGGAGTCCAGCGGCCCGGCCACGGCGGCGGCCAGCCCCGGCAGCCGGCGCGCGTCGGCGCGGGCCGCCACCGGCCGCAGCAGCGCCTTGCTCGGCATGCACGCCCAGTACGAGCACTCGCCGCCGACGAGTTCGCTCTCCACGACAACCGTGCTGAGCCCGGCCGCCCGGGTCCGCTCAGCCAGGTTCTCCCCGACCGGGCCCGCTCCGATGACGACCACGTCGTACGTGCGGGATGCGTCGTTCATTCCGGCTCCTGTACTGGTCGCTGCCGCGCGTGCCCGCGCGTCCACGTGTGCCGATGGATGTGACGTGTGCCTTACGCCCGCTCGTCCACCCGTCCGTCTCCGCTCCACGGTGGCGCACGGCGCGCTGCGGGGCCCGGTGCCCCACCGCGCACCCCCGTACGCTGCTTCGATCCGACCGAGAACACGCCGTCGCCGCAACCGGAGCGGCCTGCTTCATCGTACTGACGGGACGTGAGGGGAAGGCTTTTTGAACCGCTTACGGTTCTGCTGACGGGGTGTACGACCGGCCCGCGCGGTGGTCGCGGCGAGCGGTCGGCATATGATCACAAACGGGCGCCGCGGGGCGCCACGGGAGGTGTCCGATGGGTGAGCTCGTCCTGATCCGGCACGGCGAGACCGAGTGGTCGCAGTCCGGTCAGCACACCAGCTACACCGACCTGCCGCTCACCGAGCACGGCGAGGAGCAGGCCCGGTCGCTGGCGCCGCTGCTCGCGTCCCGGCACATCTCCTGCGTGATCAGCAGCCCGATGCAGCGCGCGCAGCAGACCGCGAAGCTGGCCGGCCTCGACCATGTGCGGATCGACCCCGACCTGCACGAATGGGACTACGGCGGCTACGAGGGCATCACCACCCGCGACATCCACCGCACCCGCCCGGGCTGGGAGATCTGGACCGACGGCGTCGTCCCCGGGCCCGAGGGGCACCCCGGCGAGACCCCCGAGCAGATCGGTGACCGCGCCGACCGTGTGCTCGCCCGCGTCGAGGCGGCCTTCACCAACGGCGACGGCGGCGACGTCGTCCTCGTGGCGCACGCGCACTTCCTGCGGGTGCTCACCGCCCGGCGGCTCGGCCTGCCGCCCGCCGACGGCGCGCTCTTCCAGCTCGCCACCGGCACGGTGAGCCGGCTCGGCACGGAACACGGCCACCATGTGCTGACCGCCTGGAACCGCCTCCCGTAACGGCCCCGCCACGGCCTCACGTCCTCGGATTTCGCCCGGACAGACCGCCTTGCGCGGCGCGATGGCCTGTCACCCGCACACACTGGCCGGGTGGGCCCTTCCGACGGACGGGCCGAACGAACGAAAGGACGCGGCCATGGGATCGGCGTACCGCAAGGACATCGGACTGCTCGCTCTGCGTCTCGGCGCCGGGTCCGCGCTCTTCGCGCACGGCGCACAGAAGCTGTTCGGGTGGTTCGGCGGGGGCGGGCTCGCCGGCACCGCCGGCGCGATGGAGCACATGGGCTTCCGCCCGGGCAAACCGGCCGCCATCGCCGCGGGGCTCGGCGAGGCGGGCGGCGGCGCACTCCTCATGCTCGGCCTGGCCACCCCCGCGGCCGGCGCGGCCGCCGCCGGCGCGATGGCCGGCGCCGTCTCCGTGCACGCCCCGGCCGGCTTCTTCGCGATGTCCGGGGGCTTCGAGCACCCGGCACTCCTCGGCTGGACCGCCGCGTCCCTCGGCCTGTCCGGGCCCGGTCGCCTCTCCCTCGACCACGCCACCGGCCACTGCCTCGACCGCCCCTGGGTCATCGCCACGGCCTTCGGCGCCGCCGCCCTCGCCGCGGCCGCCGTCGTCACCACCCGCACCCGCGCCGTGGCCGGCGACGCCCGCGAAGCGGCTGCCGCCGAGGACGCCACCTAGTGCCGCGACCGGCAAGGTTTGCCCGGTAGCGAGGTGCCCTGGTGCTCCCCCTGGCTTCGCCGGGGGTGCCCCCACCCACCGAAGGTAGGGGAGGACGCGCGTGCCAGGACGGCGAGCGGGGCAAACCTTGCCGGGAGGGGCACTAGCTCCAGCCCACCCGGGTGCCCCATCCTGTCGTTTCAGGCACCACCCGCCGGTGGTGGGCTGGTCGCGCAGTTCCTCCCCCAGGGCTTCGCCCGGGAGGTGCCCCCGGCGCCCCTGCGCCTTGTACGGGTGCTTGCGCGAAGGGACGGCACCCCGGAGGAGCGCGTGGGGTCCCCCAGACGAGGCTCTGGGGGAGCACTGGGCGAGCAACCACCACTGCCAGGTGGTGAAGGCAGGACCGCAAGGGAAACCTTCTAAGGAGCGCGTGGGGGTCCCTCCCAGGCGAGGCTCTGGGGGAGCACTGCGCGAGCAACCCACCACCGCGAGGTGGTCCCTGAACCGACAGACCGGGGGCACCCGGGGGGGCAAGGGCCCAGAACAGGAGCACCGGATGACGCCAACGGCCCAGCCGGCCCCGCGTCCACGCGAACTCCGCCCCCTCCTGCGCCGCGCGCGGCGCACCCCATGGACGCGTTCGCTGATCGCCGCCGCCGCTGGCGCCCTCCCGGCGTTCGCGTTCCCCACCCCCTCCCTGTGGTGGTTCGCCTACGTCGCCCTCGTGCCCTGGCTCCTGCTGATCCGCTCGGCGCCGACCGGGCGCCGGGCGGCCCTGGACGGCTGGTTCGGCGGCGCCGGCTTCATGCTCGCGGTCCACAACTGGCTCCTGCCGAGCCTGACCGTCTTCCTCCCGGTCCTCGCCCTGCTGCTGGGCGCGTTGTGGGCGCCGTGGGGCTGGCTGGTCCGGCGGCTCCTCGGCGGCAGCGGCGACCGGGCCGGCCGCCCGCCCGGCCACCCGGCCGTCGGCGCCGCCCTGGCCCTCCTCCCGAGCGGCTGGCTGCTGATCGAACTGGTCCGCTCCTGGCAGTACCTCGGCGGCCCCTGGGGCCTGCTCGGCGCGAGCCAATGGCAGGTCACCCCGGCGCTGCGCCTCGCCTCGATCGGCGGGGTGTGGCTGGTCAGCTTCCTGGTCGTACTCGCCAACACGGCCGTCGCGGTGCTGTGCACGATGCCGTCCGCGCGCCGCACGGCCTCCGCGGCACTGCTCGCCGCGGCCGTTGCCGCCGGCACCGTATGGCTGTGGGCGCCGCGCCCGCACCGCACCGCACCGGTCCGGGTCGCCGTCGTGCAGCCCGGGATGATCGCCGGGCCGGCCGCCCGCTTCGCCCGCGAGGTCCACCTCACCCGGCAACTCGCCGGCACCCACCCCGACCTGGTGGTGTGGGGCGAGAGCAGCGTCACCGTCGACCTGTCGAACCACCCCGGCACCACCGCCACCCTCGCCGCGCTCTCCCGCCTGGTCGGCGCCGACCTGCTGGTCAACGTGGACGCCGAACGCGCCGACGGCACCGGCATCTCCAAGACCTCGGAGCTGGTCGGCCCGCACGGCGTGACCGGCCCGACGTACGACAAGATGCGGCTGGTGCCGTTCGGCGAGTACATCCCGATGCGCTCGCTGCTGGGCTGGGCCACCTCCGTGGGGAAGGCCGCCGGGCAGGACCGCAGGCCGGGCAGTCGGCAGGTGGTGATGGACACCGGGACCCTGCGGTTCGGGCCGCTGGTCTGCTTCGAGTCGGCGTTCCCCGACATGAGCCGTCACCTGGCGGCGGACGGCGCGCGGCTGCTGGTCGCCCAGTCGTCCACCTCGTCGTTCCAGGGCAGTTGGGCACCCGCGCAGCACGCCTCGCTCGCCGCGTTGCGGGCCGCCGAGACCTGGCGGCCGATGGTGCACGCCACCCTCACCGGGATCAGCGCGGTCTACGGCCCCGGCGGCACGCCCGTCGGGCACTGGATCGGCACGAGCAGCAGCACGTCAACGGTGTACGAGGTGCCGACCGCCACGGGCACGAGCCCTTACGTGCGGTTCGGCGACTGGGTGCCGCACCTGGCGCTGCTGCTGGTGCTGGCCGCCGCGGCGTACGAGGCGGTCCGCACGGTGCGCAACCGGGCCGCCGCGCCCGAAGCGGCCGGCGGGACGGGCGGACCGGAGGGGACGACCGGGGCCGGCACCGCGGACGGCGCCGGCACCAAGGACCCCACGGAACCGGCCGACCCGGCCAACCCGCCGACCGGCCCAACGGACCCGACGGAGCCCTCGCTCAACCGATACCCGCGCCCGTAGCGCCCACGAAGCCCGTGCCCGGCACGGCGCCGCCGGTGATCTCCGCGACGATGCGCTCGCACAGTTCGTGCGTGCGCAGCGCGTCGCGCGCGTCGAGCGGCGTACCGGCCCGGACGGCGTCGAGGAAGGCGAGCACGACCTGCTCGATGCCGCGCTGCCGGGCCACCGGCACCCAGTCGCCGCGGCGCCTGACGCTGGGCTGGCCCTTGTGGTCGATCACCTCGGCGAGGTTGAGCACCTGGCGGCGGGTGTCGGCGCCGCTGACATCCAGGCTCTCCTCGGTGGAACCGCTCATCCGGTTCATCGACCCGATCGCCGTGAAGCCGTCACCGGACAGGTGCACCACCAGGTGGTGCAGCAGCCCGTCGTGCACCCGGGCCGAGACCCGGACCTGCTCGACCGGGCCGGGCGCGAGGAAGCGCAGCGTGTCGGCGACGTGCACGAAGTCGTCGAAGACGACCGTGCGGGGGTCCTCGGCGAGCCCGACCCGGTTCTTCTGCATCAGGATCAGGTCGCGCGGGTGGCTGAGGCACTGCGCGTACCCGGGCGCGTAGCGGCGGTTGAAGCCGACCGCCAGCGGCACCCCGCGCGCCTCGGCGAGGTCCACCAGCCGGCGGGCGCCGTCCAGGTCGTAGGCGAGCGGCTTGTCGACGTACGCCGCGACGCCCGCCTCGATCAGGCGGGTGCCGATCTCCACGTGGTGGGCGGTGGGGGCGTGCACGAAGGCAGCGTCGAGGTCCTGGTCGAGCAGCGCGTCCAAGGTGGTGTGCCGGTGCGGCAGCCGGTAGGTGTCGCCGACCGCGGCCAAGGTGGCGGGGGTACGGGTGTGCAGGTGCAGTTCCAGGCCCGGTTGGGCGGCGAGCACCGGCAGGTACGCCTTCTGCGCGATGTCACCGAGCCCGATGACGCCGATCTTCAAGGGGGCGCTGCGCGCTGCCATGCGTGCTCCTGTGCGTGTGCGGGCCGTGCGGTGTCCCCGCAGCATACGGGGGGCCGAATGTTCACCCGTGCGGGGAATACCCAGACGGTGCCCAGGTGCGGCACAGTGGCGCGTGTGCGTGCCTCTTCCACTTTCCTGGCCCCGGTGTTCGCGATCTGCGCGATGTGCGCGCTCGCCGGGTGCACCACCGTCTCCGCTCCGCCGGCCGGGCCATCCGCGCCGCAGTCGTCGGCACCCGGGCGGCCCGAGCGGCCCGACGACGTGCGGGTGGCGCCGGCGCCTGCCCACCGGGTGCTGGCCACCGCGCGGCCGGACACCCCGGCGCCGGATACGCGGCACCACGATGCCCCGGCCGCGCGCGTACCGGCTCCCCCGCGTCCGGCGCCGCGGCACGCCGCCCCCCACATGCACGTGCCCGGCCGCCGGCCGCTCCCCGCCACGCCGGACCTGTGCGGGCTCGGCCAGGCGTACGGCGGCTGGGCGCCGGGCGGCCAGCCGTCCTCGATCTGCCGCGAGGTCTACCGCCCCTGACCGCCCAGACGGCCCGCGCCCGGTGCCGCTACGCCGATGCCAGGTTCGGGATGCGCCAGTCGATCGGCGCGTGACCCTGGGACTTCACCGCCTCGTCGATCTGCGTGAAGGGGTGGCTGCCGAGGAAGAGCTTCGCCGACAGCGGCGAGGGGTGGGCGCCCTCGATGACGGTGTGGCGGTCGGCGTCGATGAGCGGCTTCTTCTTCTTCGCGTAGTTGCCCCACAGGACGAACACGGCCGGGTCGGGGCGGTCCGAGACGGCCCGGATGACGGCATCGGTGAACTTCTCCCAGCCCTTGCCCTTGTGCGAGTTGGCCTCGCTCTCACGGACCGTCAGCACCGCGTTGAGCAGCAGCACGCCCTGCTCGGCCCAGGGCATCAGATAGCCGTTGTCCGGCACCGGGTAGCCGAACTCGTCCTTCAGCTCCTTGAAGATGTTCCGCAGCGAGGGCGGGGTCCGCACCCCGGGGAGCACCGAGAAGCACAGCCCGTGGCCCTGGCCCGCGCCGTGGTACGGGTCCTGGCCGAGCACCAGCACCTTCACCTTGTCGAACGGGGTGGCGTCCAGGGCGGCGAACACCTCTTCCCGCGGCGGGAAGACGTGGTGTTCCTGCCGCTCGGCCTCGACGAAGTCGGTGAGCTGCTGGAAGTAGGGCTTGTCCAACTCCTCACCAAGTACGGCCTGCCAGGAGTCGGGCAGCATGCTGGGCACGTCGGGAACCTCCGGTACGCGATCGGTTACTGGTTCCGAAACTACCGCGCCCCACTGACAATCCCGTTCTCGTCCGGTGCCCTCCCCCTGCCCGGCGCGCATCCGGCCGGCGGTCAGGCCGCGTCCAGCCGGGCCCGCAGCTCCGGATCGAGGTCGAGGTCCACCGCGCCCAGTGCCTCGTCGAGTTGGGCGACGCTGCTCACCCCGACCACCGGCACGATCGGCAGCCGGCCGCCCATCTGCCAGGCCAGCACGACCTGGTTGGGGGTGGCGCCGGCCTCGCGGGCCACCTCGCGCAACACCTCCAGCCGCCGTTGCGAGGTCGGGTGGTCGTATGGCTTGGGCAGCGACTTGTCCGCGCGGGTGTAGGCGCCGTGCATCAGCGGGCCGTACGCCATGAGCGTCATGTCGTCGTGGGCCGCGACGAAGTCCTGCATGTCGTCGCGGGCGTACCACTGGGCGCCCCACTCGCCGCCGGGCACCGGCCACAGGTAGGTGTGCCGCTGCTCGACGCAGGTGTAGCCGGGCAGGTCGTGCGCGGCCGCGTACTGCCGCGCCTCGGCGACGCGCCAGGCGGCGTGGTTGCTCGCGCCGATCAGCCGGGTGGCGCCGCTGCGGACGACCTCGGCGAAGGTCTCCACGGTCTCGGCGACCGGCACCCCGCGGTCCTCGATGTGGGCGTAGTACAGGTCGACGTGGTCGGTGCCCAGGCGGCGCAGGCTGCCCTCGATGCCGGCCCTGACCACCGTCGCGGAGAGCCCCTCCCACGCGTCGGGCCACACCTGCGTGCTGCCCTGCGGCGGCCGGGCGCCGACCTTGGTGGCCACCACGGTACGGTCCCGGGCGCCGCGGGAGCGCAGCCAGCGGCCGAGCAGCAGTTCGCTCTCGTCGCCGGTGCCGCCGGGCGCCCAGATCGAGTAGTTGTCGGCGGTGTCGACAAAGGTGCCGCCGGCCTCGGCGAAGCGGTCGAGCACCGCGAAGGAGGTCGGCTCGTCGACGGTGGAGCCGAACGGCAGGATGCCCAGGCACAGGTTGCTGACCTGGGGACCGCGGCCGCCGGCAAGGGTGCGGTAGCGCATGGGTGGTTCACTCCGTACAGAAGGAAGGTCCTCGGGGGCGGGCCCTGGAGAAGGCCGCCACCCGAGGACTGTGCACCTTGGAGTACGGACGAAGGCAAGCGCCTTCGACGGTCAGGCGCCGGCCTTGAGGAAGAGGCCGCCGTCGATCACCAGGTTCTGCCCGGTGATCCAGCCGGCCTGGTCCGACAGCAGGAACGCCGCCGCGCCGCCGATGTCCTCGGGCACGCCGAGCCGCTGCATCGGATACGCGGCGGCCGCCTCCTCCTCGCGGCCCTCGTACAGCGCCGCGGCGAACTTCGTCTTCACCACCGCCGGGGCGATCGAGTTGACCCGCACCTTGGGGGCCATCTCGGCGGCGAGTTGCACGGTGAGATTGACCATGGCGGCCTTGCTCATGCCGTAGGCGGCGATGAACGGGGAGGGCGCCAGGCCCGCGATGGAGGTGATGTTGACGATCGAGCCGCCGTTCTCCTGCTGCCACGCCCGCCAGGTCTGCTGCGCGAAGCCGAGCGCGGACAGCACGTTGGTCTCGTAGACCTTGCGGGCGACGCCGAGGTCGAGGTCGGTGAGCAGGCCGAAGACCGGGTTGGTGCCCGCGTTGTTGACGAGGTGGTCGATCCGGCCGAACACCTCCATCACGCGGCCGACGGCGGCCTCCTGGTGCGCCTCGTCGTGCGCCTTGCCGGCCACGCCGATCACCCGGTCACCGCCGCCCAGGCTCTCCACGGCCTCCTGGAGCGCGTCCTCGTTGCGGCCGGTGATGCAGACGCGGTCGCCGCGGGCGACGAGCGCCTGGGCTATCCCGTAGCCGATGCCGCGGCTGGCGCCCGTGACGATCGCGGCGCGGCCGCTCTCCGGGGGGAGCTGAGTCATGTGCTGGTACGCCTTCGCTACTGGTGGGGTGCGCTGGTCAGTCGAGGGGTCCGCCGGCGATGTACAGCACCTGGCCGGAGACGAAGCCGGCCGCTTCGCCGGTGAAGAAGGCGATGGCGCCCGCGACGTCCTCGGGGCGGCCGACCCGCTGCACCGGGATCTGGGTGGCGGCCGCGGCCTGGAACTCCTCGAAGCCCATACCGACCCGGGCGGCGGTCGCGGCGGTCATGTCGGTGACGATGAAGCCGGGGGCGACCGCGTTCGCGGTGATGCCGAACTTGCCGAGTTCGATCGCAAGGGTCTTGGTGAAGCCCTGCATGCCCGCCTTGGCGGCGGAGTAGTTGGCCTGGCCGCGGTTGCCCAGCGCCGAGGACGAGGAGAGGTTCACCACGCGGCCGAACTTCGCGTCCACCATGTGCTTCTGCACCGCTCGGGTCATCAGGAACGCGCCGCGCAGGTGCACGTTGAGCACGGTGTCCCAGTCCGCGGCGGACATCTTGAAGAGCAGGTTGTCGCGGAGCACGCCGGCGTTGTTCACCAGGATCGTGGGCGCGCCGAGTTCTTCGGCCACCCGGGCGACGGCCGCTTCGACCTGGGCCTCGTCCGAGACGTCCGCGCCGACCGCGAGCGCCCGGCCGCCCGCACCCGTGATCGACTCCACGGTCTCCTTGCAGGCGCCCTCGTCCAGGTCGATCACGGCGACGGCCCGGCCCTCGGCGGCCAGTCGCACCGCGGTCGCTGCTCCGATACCGCGGGCGCCGCCCGTCACGATCGCGACGCGCTGCTCGGTGGTGGACATCTTCGTCTCCTCAGCCTCGGCCCGATGACACGCCCGCCCCGACATGAGCGACCGCTTAGTAGGTCCCGCCCCGAACCGTAGGAGGGGCGCATGACGCTGTCAACAGGACCCCCCGGACACCTCCGTCCCGCCGGTCCCGGGACCACCTGCCGGTGGGGGTTGCTCGCGCAGTCGCCCAGGGGCACGGGGAACTGCGCTCCCCCAGAGCTCCGCCTGGGAGGCACCCCCGGCCACCGCGAACCGCAAGGTCCCGCAACCACGCGGACGAGGCACCCCGGGGGTCAGGGGCACCCCTATCGCACCAGGAGGTCGAGGAGGCGGTCGGCCTCCTTGCGGGCGTCGGGCGTGAGCCCGGTGTGAATCGGCCCGGGCTGGACAATCGTGCTGCGCGGCGCCGTGAGCCACCGGAACCGCCGGCCGGGGTCGTCCCCGGCCGCCTGCCCGGCGGAATCGCCCCCCTCGCAGATCCCCTGGTACCCGCGGAGCGCCGCCGCGACCCCGTCCACATCGACCTCGGGATCGAGGCAGCGCAACCGCGCGACATCGAGGTGCACCCGCGCCCCGACGTAGGACTGCGCCCGGCAGTACACCAGCACCCCGGCGTTGATCAGCTCGCCGCGCTCGATCCGCGGCATCACCCGCACCAGTGCGTACTCGAAGACGTCCCGCCCGCTCATTCCGCGTTCTTCCCCTCGACCCAGGTGCGCAGCCACTCCGGCGGCGGTTGCTTCGCCTGGATGCGGCTGGTGGTAATGCGTTCGTGGACGTCGACGGCGCGGGCGCCCAGCAGTTCGCGGTACGCGGCGCGTACGTCGTCGGGCGAGTCGAAGCCGGGCTCGCCGAGCAGCCACTCGTCGGGCACCAGGCCGGTCACCTCGGTGAGCAGCGACTCGGTCACCTGGGCGGCCAACTCGGGTGCGACCGCGGCGGGTTCGGGCGAGAAGCGGGAAAGGGCGTGGTCGGTCGCGTCGTACGGCTTGGCGGACGCGGCCGGCGCCGACTTCCAGTTGTGGTGCCAGATGAGCGAGGCACCGTGGTCGATCAGCCACACATTCCGGTGCCAGACCAGCATGTTAGGATTACGCCACGATCGGTCGACGTTGGCGATGAGCGCGTCGAACCAGACGATGCGGCTGGCCTCTTCGGGTTCCATGGTGAACACCAGAGGATCGAAGCCGAGCGATCCGGGCAGGAAATCCATTCCGAGGTTGAGACCGCCGCTCGCCTTGAGCAGGTCCTGGATCTCCTCGTCGGGCTCCCCGAGTCCGATCACCGGATCGAAGTCGAACCGCACCAACTCGGGCACCCGCAGCCCCAGTCGCCGGCCGAGTTCGCCCGCGATCACCTCGGCGACCAGCGCCTTGCGCCCCTGGGCCGCACCGCTGAACTTCACGACGTAGGTACCGAGGTCGTCCGCCTCGACCACGCCCGGCACGGAACCGCCCTCACGCAACGGCGTGACGTAGCGGATCCCGGTCACTTCTCTCAACATTCCCCCAGGCTAGCGGTGGGAAGACTGCCGTTATGGACAAGATCACCGATCATCGCGACTTCCCGGGCCAGTTCGCCCGCACCCAACGCTTCTCCCTGGGCGTCCCACGGAGTTTCACCCTCTCCCCCGACGGCTCGTCGGTGCTGTACGTGCGCACCCGGGGCCCCGAGGACCGCGTCGGCTGCCTGTGGCGGCTGGACGCCGACGGCGAGCACCTGCTCGCCGACCCGGCCGCGCTGGCGGACCCGGCCGGTGAGGTGCCGCAGGCCGAACTGATCCGGCGCGAGCGGGCCCGCGAGCGCGCCACCGGGATCGTCGGCTACGCGACCGACGCGGCCGTGCGCCTCCTGGTGTTCGCGCTCGACGGCGCGCTGTGGACCGCCGACCCGGCCGGCGTCCGACCGCCACGTCGGCTCGCCACCGCAGGACCCGTGGTGGACCCGCGGCCCGACCCGGCCGGCCGCCGCATCGCCTACGTCACCGGCGGCGCGCTGCACGTCCTGGACGTGGACGGCGGCGCGGACCGGACGCTCGCCGAGCCGGAGAGCGGCGAGGTGACGTACGGGCTGGCCGAGCACGTGGCGGCCGAGTCGATGCACCGGCACCGCGGCTACTGGTGGTCGCCCGACGGCAGCCGGCTGCTGGTCGCCCGGGTGGATATCTCGCCGGTGGCACGCTGGTGGATCGCCGACCAGGTCGACCCGGCGCACCGGCCGCGCGAGATGGCCTACCCGGCGGCCGGCACCGCGAACACCGACGTGTCCCTGCACATCCTGGACGCGGATGGCGCGGGCAGCACAGATCGCGCAGATGGCGCGGATGGCGCGGATGGCGCCCACAGCCGCAGCGGCGGCGGCCGCACGGAGATCGGTTGGGACCGTACCGCGTACGAGTACCTGACGGCCGCCGGCTGGGACCCGCACGGCCCGCTGCTGAGCGTGCAGAGCCGCGACCAGAAGACCGTACGGGTGCTGGCCGCCGATCCGGTGACCGGCGCGACCCGGCTGCTGCACGAGCAACGCGACCCGGCGTGGGTGCAGTTGGTGTCCGGCACTCCGGTGCGGACCGCGTCCGGCGCCCTGGTGCACACCTCCGACGTGGGCGGCACCCGCTTCCTGACGGTCGGCGGCGAACCGGTCAGCCCGGAGGGCGTGCAGATCCGCGAAGTGCTGTCCGTGGACGGCGAGTCGGTGCTGTTCACGGCCTGCGGCGAACCGACCGAGGAACACCTGTGGGCCTACCACCCGGACGGTGGCGCGGCGCCGCTCAGCGAGGGCCCCGGGATGCACACCGGGCAGCGGGCCGGCGGCTCGCTGCTGCTGTCGTCGCTGACCGAGCACGGCCATGACATCCGGCTGCTGCGGGCCGGCGGCGATCTGCGGGTGCCGTCCCTCGGGGCCACTCCGGTGGTGACCCCGCGGGTGACCTGGCTGCGGGCCGGCGAGCACGACATCCGTACCGCGCTGTTGCTGCCCTCCTGGCACCGGCCCGGCTCGGGTCCGCTGCCCGTGCTGCTCGCGCCGTACGGCGGCCCGGCGCTCCGGCTGGTGGTGCGGGCGGCGACCTGGCCGCTGGCCGAGGCGCAGTGGTTCGCCGAGGAGGGCTTCGCGGTGGTGGTCGCCGACGGGCGCGGCACCCCGGGGCGCGGTCCGCAGTGGGAGAAGACCGTCCACAAGGACACCTTGCGCGCGCCCGTCGAGGACCAGGTGACCGCGCTGCACGCGGCCGCCGCGCACTGCCCCGACCTCGACCTGGGCCGGGTGGCGATCCGCGGCTGGAGCTTCGGAGGCGCCCTGGCGGCCATGGCGGTGCTGCGCCGCCCGGACGTGTTCCACGCGGCGATCAGCGGCGCGGCGCCCAGCGACCAGCGGCTGTACGACACGCACTGGCGCGAGCGGTTCCTCGGTCACCCCGACGAGGACCCGGACGCGTACGACCGCTCCTCGCCGATCGGGTCGGCGGCCGCGCTGGAGCGGCCGCTGCTGCTGGTGCACGGACTTGCCGACGACAACGTGGTGGCCGCGCACACGCTGTGGCTGTCGGCTGCACTGCTGGCCGCGGGCCGCTACCACCAGGTGCTCCCGCTGTCGCACGCGACGCACGGACCGAGCGATCCCGTGATGGTGGAGGGGCTGCTGCGACACCAGTTGAGATTCCTCCGCGATGCGTTGAACGCCGCACCGCAACCGTCCGTATGAACGGGTACGCGTGACAGCACGCTGCCGGCCGGCGAGGGCCCCGCCGTCCGGTCCGACCCACGAACAGGATGCAACCTCATGGCAGAAAGCTCCGGAATCCCCGAGTCACCGACCCGCCGCGGCGTTGTCGCGGCGGCCGGTGGCGTGGGCCTCGCCGCCGTTCTGACCGCCTGCGGTTCCGGCTCCTCCCACTCCTCCGACGACGCCGGCAGCGGCCCGTCCGCCTCGCAGGCACCGACCGGGGCCGCCGGCTCCGGCACCCCGGCCGCCGGGGGCGGGGGAGGCGGCACCGCGCTCGCCAAGACCTCGGAGATACCGGTCGGCGGCGGCAAGATCTTCGCCGACCGGAAGGTCGTGGTCACCCAGCCGAGCAGCGGGCAGTTCAAGGGCTTCTCGGCGGTGTGCACGCACCAGGGCTGCACGGTCGCGAAGGTCTCCGACGGCCTGATCATGTGCCCGTGCCACGGCAGCGCCTTCCACATGGCGGACGGCTCGGTGGCCAAGGGCCCGGCCACGACGGCGCTCCCCGCGAAGAACGTCACCGTGTCGGGCGACGAGGTCACGCTCGCCTGATCCCCGCACGCCGATCCGGGTTCGCTGGCCGCCCCGAACCCGGATCGGCGCCTTCTGCCCCTCCTTCTCACCCTTCGCGCCCCTTCTCCCCCGCCCGCCGGGTACGCCGTGGTCAGGCGGCGGGCGCCTGGTAGGCGTTCGCGGACGCCCGCAGCGCGTCGACGGCGGCGCGGATCGCCGGGCGGCGGTCGGCGTCCTCGCGCCAGACCGCGTAGACATGGCGCCGCATGGTGTGGCGCACCGGCGTGATGCGGACGCCGGGCGGCATCGGGTCGCGGCCCAGCCGCGGCATCACGGCGACGCCGAGCCCGGCCGCGACCAGCGCGAGCACGGTGGCGTGCTCCTCGGCGTGGTGGGCGACGCGTGGCTCGATGCCCTTGCCGCGCAACGTGAACAGTAGCCACTCGTGGCAGAAGCCGCCGTCCGGCCAGGCGATCCAGTCGTCGTCGGCGAGTTCGTCCAGCTCGATCTCGGCACGGCCCTCCAGCCGGTGGCCCGGCGGCAGCACGGCGTCGACGATGTCGTCGAAGAGCGGGGCCTTGGCGAGGCCGCCGGGCAGCGACAGCGGCTTGTTGTACCAGTCGAGCACGACCGCGAGGTCGATGTCGCCGCGGCCGAGCCGGGCCAGCGACTCCTGCGGCTCCAACTCGTGGACGACCGTGCGCAGTTGCGGGTGCGCGGCGCGCAGGTCGCCGAGCGCGGCGGGGAACAGTCCGCGCACCGCGGTCGGGAACGCCCCGGCGCGCAGTTCTCCGACCGCGGCGCCGCGGTGCGCCTCCAGGTCGGCGTGGGCGAGTTCGACCAAGGACAGTATCCGCTCGGCGTGCCCGGACAGCAGGCGCCCGGCGTCGGTGAGCCGCACGCCCCGGCCGTTCTTGCCGAGGAGCGGCTGGCCGGTCTCCCGTTCCAGCTTCGCCATCTGCTGCGACACCGCGGAGGTCGTCACGTTCAGCACCTCGGCGGCGGCGCTCACCGAGCCGTACGTGTCGATGGCGTGCAGGATGCGGAGCCGTTCGAGTGACAACATGTAAGCGATTCTACGTCGTCTGTGCAGAAAATCTCGCTTGTTCTACGACGTCGAAGCCGTCATCGTGGACCCATGAAGACTTCCGCCAGCCGCGGCACGGCCGTTGAGTCGCCCGTCGAGCCGCCCGTTCAGGTGTCCGCCGCAGCCGTCGGCCCGCGTACGGTCGCGGGCGCGGCTTCGTCCGTCACGGCCGTCACGGCCGTCACGGCCGTCTCGGCTGCCGCGCCCGTCGTGCCTGCCGCGCCCGCCGCGGTGCCTGCCTCCGGTTCGCCGTCGCCGGGGCTGCGGCGGCTGCTGGACTGGCGGGTCCGCTTCACCGCGCTGGGCCTGGTGTGGGGCTTCAGCTTCCTTTTCATGAAGGTGGGGAACGAAGCGTTCGCGCCGCTGCAAGTCACCCTCGGCCGGATGGTCTTCGGCACCGCGGTCCTGGCCATCGCGGTCGCGGTGAAGCGAGAGCGGTTGCCGCGCGGCCGCCGCGCCTGGCTGCATCTGTTCGTCGCCGCCTTCCTGCTGAACTCACTGCCGTTCACGCTGTTCGCGACCGCCGAGCAGACCATCCCGTCGATGCTCGCGGGGATATGCAACGCGGCCACCCCGCTGTTCTCGATGCTGGTCTCGCTGGTGGCGCTGTCGGAGGACCGGCCGTCGCGGCAGCGGTTCGCCGGGGTCGGTCTCGGCTTCGCCGGCGTGCTGACCGTGCTCGGCGCATGGCAGGGCTTCTCCGGCCAGGACCCCAAAGGCACGATGATGGCGCTGGCCGCGGCGATCAGCTACGCGGTGGGCTGGGCCTATGTGCGGCGCACCCTGAGCGGCAGCGGCAGTTCCAACCTGGCGATGTCCGCGAGCCAGTTGATGCTGGGCACCCTGCAACTCCTTGTCGTCACACCGTTCTTCACCTCGATGCCGTCGTCGTATCCGGCGAAGTCGGTGCTGTCGGTGCTGGCGCTGGGCGCGTTGGGCACGGGGGTCGCGTTCCTGGTCCAGTACGGACTGGTGGCGGAGAAGGGCCCGACCATCGGGTCGATGGTCACGTACCTGATACCGATCGTCGCCACCGCCGCAGGGGTGCTGCTCCTCGGCGAGTCGCTGAGCTGGAACGAACCGGTGGGGGCCGCGGTGATCCTGGTCGGCGCGGCACTCACCCAGCGGCGGCCGAAGAACGCCCGGGCGTAGCGTGTCGGTGCGGCGCGGCATGCCGCGACCGGTGCCCGCGCCACCTCCCACTAC
The DNA here is from genome assembly GCF_056859195.1 of Streptomyces sp. NH27. NCBI lineage: Bacteria > Bacillati > Actinomycetota > Actinomycetes > Kitasatosporales > Streptomycetaceae > Streptomyces > Streptomyces sp. NH27. Next base: position 879 of record NZ_JACEGK010000042.1, on the reverse strand, counting down.
CGCTACGGAGCGCCACGTGCACGAGATCAGTTACGGAGACGTCAAGGCCGCCGCCGACCGGGTGGCCGGCCGGGTCCGGCCCGTCACCGTCGTCCCGCCGACGGACGGCCCGCAGGACCCGCAGGTCTGGTTCGCCCTCGAATACATGCAGTACACCGGCTCCTTCAAGGCCCGCGGCGCGCAGAACTTCATCGCCGCGCACCGCGAGGCGGGCACCCTGCCCGCGGCCGGTGTCTGCATCGCCAGCGGTGGCAACGCCGGGCTGGCGTGCGCCTGGGCGGCCCAGCAGCAGGGGCTGCCCGCCACCGTGTTCCTGCCGCGGACCGCGCCGGCGCTCAAGGTCGCCCGGCTGAGTGGTTACGGCGCGCAGGTGCGGCTGGTCGGCACGCAGTACGCGGAAGCCCTGGAGGCGTGCGAGCAGTTCGCCGCGGAGTCCGGGGCGCTGGCCGCGCACGCGTACGCGGACCCGTATGTCAGTGCCGGCGCGGGCACCTTGATGGAGGAGATCCATGCGCTGATACCGGACCTGGACACCGTGGTGGTCTCGGTGGGCGGCGGCGGGCTGTTCGCGGGCGTCGCGGCGTCCGCGCGGCAGCACGGAGTGCGGACCGTCGCCGTCGAGCCGGAGAACTGCCGGTCGCTGAACGCCGCGTTGCAGGCCGGACGGTTGGTCGACGTGGGCGTGGACTCCGTCGCCTCCGACGCGCTGGGCGCGCGCCGCGCCTGGCAGGGGGCGCTGGCCGCGGTGCGGCAGGACAACGCGTTGTCGGTGCTGGTCGGCGAGGAACAGATCGTCGCCGCCCGCCGGTTGCTCTGGGACGAGCGCCGGATCGTGGTCGAGCACGCCGCGGCCACGGCGCTCGCCGCGCTCCTCCCCAC
>NZ_JACEGK010000041.1:0-23233 GCF_056859195.1 Streptomyces sp. NH27 | reverse complement strand
GCCGTGGGCATCGACGAGTACCTGAGCGTGAAGTACCTGGCGATCAGGACGAGCCAGTGACCGCCTTCACGCTGGCCGGCATCCAGTTCGAGCCCGTCCTGCGCGACCCCGCGGCGAACATCGAGAAGTCCACGCGGCTGATCCGTACCGCCGCGGCCCGCGGGGCCAGGCTCGTCGTGCTGCCGGAGGCGTCCTCGGCCGGGTACATGTTCACCGACCGCGAGGACACCCGCAGGCACGCGGAACCCGTTCCCGGGGGACCGGTCTGCTCGGCCTGGGCCGCCCTCGCGGCGGAACTGGACCTGTGGATCGTCGCCGGGATCACCGAGCTGGCAGGGGAGAAGGTCTACAACGCGGCGGTCCTGCTCGGCCCGGACGGCCACGTCGGCACCTTCCGCAAGGCACACCTGTGGAACTTCGAGCAGCAGCTGTACGATCGCCAGCAAGACGGCTTCCCCGTCTTCCGGACCCCGCTGGGGAACATCGGCATCGGCATCTGTTACGACGCCTGGTTCCCGGAGACCTTCCGCAGCGCGGCGCTCGGCGGCGCCGACCTGCTGGCGCTTCCCTCGAACTGGGTGCCCGTACCCGGGCAACCCGAACAAGCTCCGACCATGGCCAACCTGATGTGCATGACCGGAGCGCACAGCAACCAGTTCTTCGTGGCCGGAGTCAGCCGGACCGGGACCGAACGCGACCAGCCCTTCATCGGGCGGTCCGTGGTCGTGGGTCCGGACGGATGGCTGCTCGCCGGACCGGCGAGCAGCGACCACGAGGAGATCCTTCTCGCCGAGGTGGACCTGATCGGGTCCCGCGAGGAGCGATGGGGCAACCCCTTCAACCAGCCGCTCGGCGACCGCCGTACGGACGTCTACCGTACCGGCGACTTCCGCGGCCCCTTGGCCTGAGCTGCGACGACGCATCCGTCTGAGGGTCGGTCCGGCCCTCGGCGGAGCCCTGCCCCGACGCCACGGGAACCCCTCCAGGCACGACCGCGCAGGACATCGCCAAAAGTATTGACACCTTGGTGCTCCTCGCGGAAACTCATCCGCACTGCATGAACCGTTGGTTCACTGAATGAACCCCTAGGGTGTGAAGCAATGAGAGCGATGGACCACACCAGCGCACAGGTGGAGCTCGCCGACCCCAGCAGCATCGAGGCGAGCTCGCTCTACAACCCTGACCTGGCGCCCGTACCCCTGTCCGGGAGAACCTGGACCACCTACAACTTCGCCGCCCTGTGGATGGGGATCGCCCACGGCATCCCCAGCTACTACCTGGCGAGCGGACTGATCGACCTCGGCATGAGCTGGTACCAGGCCGTCATGACGATCGCCCTGGGCAACCTGATCGTGCTGGTCCCGATCCTGCTGAACAGCCACGCCGGGGCCAAGTACGGCATTCCCTACCCCGTGTTCTCCCGCGCGGCCTTCGGCACCCGCGGCGCCAACGTGCCCGCACTGCTGCGCGCCCTGTCCGCATGCGGCTGGTTCGGCATCCAGACCTGGATCGGCGGCCAGGCCATCTACACCATCACCGGTGCCTTCGCCGGTGACAACTGGCTGCGCGCGGGCGCCCTGTGGGGCCACCCCTGGACGCTGTGGCTGTCCTTCGCGGTCTTCTGGGTGCTCCAGATCGCGCTCATCGTCCGCGGTGTGGACTCCATCCGCCGCTTCGAGAACTGGGCCGCCCCACTGATCCTGATCGTCGCGATCTTCCTGCTGGTGTGGATGGTCACGAAGGCGCACGGCTTCGGCCCGCTCGCCACCGAGGGCTCGAAACTCGGCTGGGGCACCCACTTCTGGACGGTGTTCGCGCCCTCGCTGATGGGCATGGTGGCGTACTTCGCCACGATGTCGGTGAACATCGCGGACTTCACCCGGTTCGCCAGGAGCCAGCGCGACCAGGTCGTCGGCCAGTGCGTGAGCCTGCCGACCACGATGACCGCCTTCTCCATGATCGGCGCGCTGACCACCTCGGCCACCATCGCCGTCTACGGCAAGGCGATCTGGGACCCGATCGACCTGGTGAGCCGCTTCTCCAACCCGTTCGTCATCCTCATCTCGCTGCTGTGCGTCATCGTCGCGACGATCGCGGTCAACGTGGCGGCCAACACCGTCGGACCCGCGTACGACTTCTCCAACGCCTTCCCGCGCCTGATCAGCTTCCGCACCGGAGGCGTGATCGCCGGCGTCATCGGCATCCTGATGCAGCCCTGGCGGTTGCTCTCCTCACCCTCGCTCTACATCTTCACCTGGCTCGGGGTGACCGGCGCGATCCTCGGCGCCGTCGCGGGAATCCTCACCGCCGAGTACTGGCTGCTGCGCAAGCGGGTGCTGGACCTCGCCGGCCTCTACCAGCGCGGCGGCCCCTACGAGTACGCCAAGGGCTTCAACTGGCGGCCGCTGCTCGCCCTGGGGATCGTGCTCTTCCTCTCCTTCGGCGGCGCCTACTCCAAGAACGGGGACGGCCCCTTCCCGGCCGACGGGTACATCCACTTCCTCAAGCCGATCTTCGACTACAACTGGGCGGTCGCCTTCGTCGGCGGAATCGTGCTGCACACGGCCTTCAGCAAGCTCTTCCCGGCCCCTGTCGCGAGCCCTACGGACAAGGAAGCGGACCCGGTCCCGGTCTGAGCGGGGGTCCGCGGGCGACGTCCGCGGCGCCGGTACGGGCGCCGGCGCCGCGGACCGTGATCAAGGCCCATCCGCTCCGGTCTCAGCGGAATTCGTGGACCACCTGGATCTTGCCGACGATGTGGGCGTTGAACTCGTCCAACTCCTCGGCCGGAACCCACAGTTCCAGGATCGTCCGCCCGCCGGCCCGCTGGACGGGATACCGGCTCAGGAAGTCGGACCGGACCTCGAAGCGCGTGACGAAACCGGCACCATCGTGCTTCACGTTCCAGTCGCGCGCGATCCTGACCGCGTAATCCTCGTTGAGCACCGGGTAGAAGATCGGCTGTTCCGGCAGCCGGGGCGGCCAGGCGCGCCAGTTCAGCTCCCGCACCAGATCCAGCTCCTCGGGGCCGGTGGGGCGCCACAGGGTCGTCGTCTCCTGCTGGTCCTGCCGGATGGTCATCTGCGTCGCTCTCGGAATGCGGGCCGCGGGACTCGGCGGCTCGGGGGACCGGACGATACCGGCACCGCGGACGCGGCGGCCACACGATTTCCGCGGCTTCCGCCTGCCGGGTGGCCGCCCCGGCGCCCCGTTCGGACCGTCTCCGCTTGTCTCTCCACCGAATGGGGCGTGTGGGCCGGTGCGGTGGGCGCGTCCGAGGCATCGGGCGGTGCGGGCGGCGGAGGATGTGCCCGGCCTGGTCGTGACTTCCGCGCCCGGGTGTGCTGCTGAAAGGAGAACGGTGTTGCCGGGCGAGGGCGATCGGGCGGGACAGGACGAGGTGGGCGCGCACGTCGTGAAGGGGGAGGTACACGGCGTCAAGGGGGAGGTGCGCGACGCGATCACCGCCCGGGCCGGACTGATCATGCTGGGCGTGCTCCTGCTGCAGTTGGGGTTCGCGCTGTCGTACATGGGGGCCTTCCACGCGCCGAAGCCGCACCGCGTGCCGGTGGCCCTGGTCGCGCCGCCGGCGGTCGAGCGGGCCACGGTGGCACGGCTCAACGCGATCCCGGGCACGCCGCTGCACGTGACCGCCGTCGCCGACCGGGCGCAGGCCAGGACCCGGTTGCTGGACCGCCGTGCCGACGCGGTGTTCCTCGTCGACGCGACCGGTCGTACGGACACCGTCCTGGTCGCCTCCGCGGGAGGGCCGTCGGCGTCCGACGCCGCCACGAAGGTCGTGCAGGTCGTCGACGGAAAGCAGGGCCGCCGGATCACGGTGCGGGACATCCGCCCGCCTGCTTCGGGCGACTCACGCGGCCTGTCGTCCTTCTACCTGGTGCTGAGCTGGACGATCGGCGGATACCTCGCCTCGTCGGCCCTGAGCATGGCGACCGGCTCGGCCCGTCCGACGCTTCGCCGCATCCTGATCCGGCTCACGGCGATGGTGCCCTACGCCTTCATCTCCGGCATCGGGGGCGCCGTCATCGTCGGCCCGGTGCTGAACTGCCTGCCCGGCGCGTTCTGGGAACTGGTCGGTATCGGCACCCTGGTGGTCTTCGCCTCCGGCGCCGTGGGCGTCGCACTCCAATCGCTGCTGGGCACGATCGGGCTCGGCGTCACCATCGTCATCTTCACCATCCTGGGAAACCCCAGCTCGGGAGGCGTCTACCCGGCCTCCCTGCTGCCGCCGTTCTGGCGTGCGATCGGCCAGGCCCTGCCCCCCGGCGCGGGCACCACCGTCGTACGCAACACCGTCTACTTCGACGGCCACGCCATCACGGGTTCCCTGTGGGTCCTCGGAGCCTGGGCGTTCGGCGGCATCGTCGTCGCGATCGCGTCCGCGGCGTTCCGCCGCCGGCGCGCCCGTCGCACGTCCCTGCAAACGGCGACCTGACGTCGGCGGGCGGCCGGGGGAGCGAGGTTTGCTCAACGGCGGCGGCGTCGTCGTCGGTCCGGCCGAAACGCAGGAGCGCCGGGCGAGCCGCGCGGTCTACGCTCGTGCCATGACGATCACGTACGCGTGGCGGGGCGACTTCGACAACGCGGCCGTCAACGCGCTGCACGCGGCGGGCTTCAACCACCCTGCCGCGGAAACCGATTGGCTGACCCAGGTGCAGCGCCACAGCCTGGGCTGGGTCTGCGCCCGCGACGACGGTGACCTCGTCGGCTTCGTGAACGTCGCATGGGACGGCGGCGCCCACGCGTTCGTCCTGGACACCGTGGTCGCGGGCGGCCAGCGCCGCAAAGGAATCGGCGCCGGGCTCGTCGCCGAGGCCGCCCGTCAGGCGCGTGCCGCCCGATGCGCATGGCTGCACGTCGACTTCGAGGACGACCTGCGGGCGTTCTACTTCGACGCGTGCGGGTTCAAGCCGACCGCCGCGGGGCTCATCGCGCTCTGAGCCCGCACCGCGGCGGCCGGCCCGCGCCTCAACTCCGCTCGCCCGCTCGGCGATGCGCGCCGTCCGGTTCGACGCAGCGCTCGCTGTCCGGTCCGACGGCGCGCTCGCTGTCGTGGCGCACCTCCTCGCCGGCGCCCGTCACGATCGCACGGCGGTGGGGGAGCGCGACCAGCACGGCCAGCAGGACGAGCAGCCCGCTCGCCCACAGCGGCCCGAGCTCGCCGGCCGGGGTGGTGAGGGCGGCCGCTGCGACCAGCGGCCCGAGCGCGGCGCCGACGTTGAGCGCCGCGGTCGCGTACGCGCCGGCCATGGTGGGCGCGGACGCGGACGCGTAGAGGACCCGCGTGATCAGGGTGCTGCCCAGCGCGAAGGACAGCGCGCCCTGCACGAAGACGAGGGCGAGCAGGGCGACGGGGGAGCCGGCGAGCAGCGCCAGGGCGGGCCAGCCGATGAGCAGCAGCGGGCCCCCGGCCGCGACGACCAGCCCGGAGCGCCGGTCGGACAGGCGCCCGGCGACGGTGACTCCGGCGAAGGAGCCCGCGCCGAAGACCATCAGGACGACCGGGACCCACAGCCGGCCCAGGCCGGCGGTGCCGGTCGTGACGGGGGCGAGAAAGGTGAAGCTTGCGAAGGTCGCCGCGTTGACCAGGGCGCCGAGCAGCATCACCAGGATCAGCTGACGGCTCCTCAGTTGTGCCAGCTCCGAGCGCAGCGGCGGCGTAACCGGCGTACCCGGCTCACCCGGTGTGTCGCGCCCCGCGGCTCGGTCCGGGACCGCCTTGAGGATGCCGAGGGCCGCGGGCAGGCAGAGCGCGGCGACGGCACAGAACGTGGCCCGCCAGTCCAGCAGCGTGCCGAGCATCGCGCCCGCGGGGACACCGGCGACGGTCGCCAGCGTCGTGCCCGACAGGAGCACGCCGAGAGCGCGGCCCTTGCGGTCCGGCGGGACCAGGGCGGTGGCCGTCGTCAGGGCCACCGCGAGGAACCCGGCGTTCGCGAGCGCGGCAATGACCCGGGTGCCGAACAGGACCGGGAAACTCGTGGTGGTGGCGGCCGCGGCGTGCGCCGCCGCGAACACCAGGACGAACCCGAGCAGACTCGTCCGGCTCGGCCAACTGCGGGCGAGCCCGGCCATCAGCGGGGCGCCGACGACCATGCCGACCGCGAACGCCGAGGTGAGCGTGCCGGCCGCACCGACGGTCACGCCGAGGTCGGAGGCGAGGTCCGGCAGCAGGCCGGCGAGCATGAACTCAGAGGTGCCCATGGCGAAGACGGCCAGGGCGAGCAGATACAGCGCGAGGGGCATCAAGTGGCTCCGAGGTGAGGCGAAACGTGAACAGGACGTCTCGTCACCGCGGTCAGCCCACGGGCAGGCACCCTCGTCCGGCCGTGTGGCGCGGCGGGACGATCAGGACTGCGAACTCAGCGGTTCAGGGGGCTGACGGCGTGACCGAAAGCCCCCACCGGGTCCGACTCGGGGCTCACCATGCCCCGCACGCTACCGGACCGAACCGCCCGCTCGCACGGTTCCGCTATCCCGCCGGCAACTGCCTTGGTACGAAGCCCTCGTCGGCCAGGCGCTGCCACAGTTCGTCCGGGATGGGCAGCCGGGCCGCCTCGGCGTTCGCCGTCACCTCGGCGGCCGAACGGCAGCCGACGACGACGGAGGTGACCGCGGGGTGCAGGTAGGGGAACTGGACCGCCGCCGCGGGCAGCGGCACCCCGAACTCGTCGCACAGGGCCTGGCAGCGCCGGGCGCGGGCCAGCTCGTTCGCCGGCACCGGGCGGTAGTTGAACATGGCAGCGTCCGAAGGGTCCGCCAGCAGGCCGGTGTTGAAGACCCCGCCCACGACAACGGCGGTGCCTCTCTTCGCGCACAGCGGCAGCAGCGTGTCCATCGCGTCGTGGTCGAGCAGGGAGAACCGGCCCGCGATCAGGACGACGTCCACCTCGTACTCCGCCACGTACGCGGCGAGCGGCGCGCTGTGGTTCATGCCGAACCCGATCGCCTTGACCAGGCCCTCGTCCCGCAGGCGCCGCACGGCCGCGTACGCGGTGGCACGGACCTCGTCCGCGTAGAGGTCCGCGTCGTGCAGATAGAGGATGTCCACCGAGTCACGCCCGAGGCGTTCAAGGCTCGACTCCAGGGAGCTTCGGATGCCCCGCTCGGTCCAGTCGGTGACCACGTCGGTGCCGGAGCCGTCCGCCCTCGGCCGCAGCAGCCAGCCGGTCTTGGTCGAGATCACCGGCGAGGTGACCCCGGCCGGTTCCAGCAGCCGGCCCAGCCGCTGTTCGGCCTGGCCGTGGCCGTATCGCGGCGCGGTGTCGAAGTAGGTGATGCCGGCCCGGGCCGCGGCCTGGAGCGTCGCCGCCGCGTCCTGCTCGGTCACCTCCTCGAACAGCCCGCCCAGCGGGGCGGTGCCGATCCCCAGCGGGGGCAGGTCGAACGGCAGCCGGGTCCGGGCCGAGCGCGCCGGCGCGGTCATCGGGACACCTCCCACGGGGAGCGGCGGGCCGGCTCGCCGACGTGCAACGTCATCGTCAAGGTCAGCCGCATCCGGGTTCCGCCGGGCAGCTCGACCTTGCAGTAGCGGCCCTCGACCTGCTGCGGGGCGCCTTCGTCGGCGCGGACGGTGTGCAGCACGTGCTCGGCGAACGAGCCCGCCTGCACGAGGACCGTACGTGAAGCGGTGCCGAGGTTGACCAGTTCCACCACGGTGTGTTCCGGTCGGATGTCGGACACCAGCGCGGCGACGTCCGCGGGCAGCCCGGGTCGCTGCTCGACGGCGTCGTGGTAGCGCACGTGCAGTTGGGCCAGACCGCCGTTGTAGAGCACCTGCGGGGAGCCGGTGGTCAGCTGGAGCAGCGCTTCGGTGACCACCGGGTTGAGGTTCTGCCAGTGGTGGATGCCCAGGGCGTCGGGTCCGACGGACGGGTCCACGTCGTCGTTCTCGATCGCCTCGACCCGTTGGGCGCAGACCGCGAGGGCGCCGGCCAGCATCCGCTCGGGGAAGTCGGCGTTGCGTCCGTTCAGGAACTCGTGCCAGGGCTCCTCGTGGCCGCACTCGTCCTTGGTGCGCTGGGTGTGCACCGCCGCCCAGTCCCAGCCGGACCCCTCCCGCAGCTTCTCGACCCGTTCCGCGTCCGCCGAGTCGCGGCTGAAGTGCCACAGCGACAGGGGGAGTTGGGTCGGCATGACGGTGAAGTCGAACCAGCCGGAGTCGTTGTACCGCTGCGGCACCATCAAGGTGCGCTCGCCCGGGATCGTGCTCAGGTGCGGGCGCCAGCGCATGCCGAGGGTGCCCATCTCGTCGGCGGTGCGCTGCTCGGCGTGGCGCAGCACCGCGTCCAGCGGGTTGCGGGCCAGCTCCAGGAAGCCGTGGTCACCGGTCACCAGGCTCGCGTTGACCGAGCCGACGATCGCGGCCGAGGCGACCGACGACAGCCCGTGCGGCCACGACCAGCCGTAGTGCCCGCCGTACCAGCGGCCGTCCAGGTACTCGCCGACCACGCCGCCGAGACCGGCGTTGTCGGGCACCACCTCGCGGCCGGCCAGCCGCTCCTGCCAGGCGCCGACGTACTCGGTCACCCAGTCCGCGTAGCGCTGATCGCCGCCCAGCAGCCAGGCGTTGGTGGCGAGGGTGGTGGAGGCCAGGTTGACGAGCGTGTCGCCGCGCCCCATCCGGTCCCACATCGCCTGGCCGTAGGCCCGGGCCCGCTCCGGCGAGTCGGCCAGTTCGTCGAAGGAGGTGACCTCGGTGCCCCAGTCCAGCGGCAGGCCGTAGGGCTTGAGCGCCAGGCTCCAGGGGAAGTAGACGTCGTGGTCGCTGAAGCCTGGGCGCGGGCCGCCCGTACCGGTGTGCGGCGCGCGGACGACCCGGTGCTCGGGGTCGTAGTTGGGGCCCCCGGGCAGGTAGACATCGGCGAACCGGCAGGCGAGTTCGCGCAGTTCGGCGTCGCCCGGGTCGGCGAGGCACAGGCCGTAGAAGAGCAGCATGCCTTCGCCCTGGTGGAACCAGTCGTAGCCCCGCTCCAGCCCGTCCACGACCAGGCCCATCTCGGTGAGCTGCTGGGTCACCCCGCGCCAGTGCCGTCGCGCGGCGGCGAGCAGGTCCGCGCTGCCGCCGAGCAGGTACAGCGTCGGCCAGTTGAAGAACGGCTCGTAGAAGTCGTCCACGCCGTCGCGGTCGTCCAGACCCTGGCCCAGTGAGTCGCGGAAGACGAGGCGGCCGTCGCCCTCGGTGTAGCGTTCGGCGAAGACGCGCCATGCCTTGTCCTGGACGGCGAACAACTCCCGCTCCAGCGCGGCCCACCGAGGTACGTCGGTGACCCGGCGGGTCGCGGTCAGCTCCGGTACGCGCCCGGCTCCGGCGGTAGTCATCGGCCCGCCACCCTCGGGTCCGTCGTGCGGACCGTCGCCGCATCCCCACTGTCGATCCGTTCAACCCCGAGCATCGGGTACACCCGGCCTCCCATAATCGCCCATCGATAGCCGATTTCTAGACTTCATTGCGGGGGCGGCTGTGTCAATAGCCGTCCACGTACCTCGGAGAAGGAGCTGACCATGATCGACTGCCATGCCCATCTGTGGGACCCACGCGAGGGATTCCCCTGGATACGGCCGGGTTCGCCGCACCACCGGCCGTTCGCGGCCGCCGACTTGGCGGCGGCGGGCGCGGGTACCGGCGTCAGCGGAACCATCCTGGTCGAGGCATCCCGCGGCGACGCGGGTGAAACCCTGGCCCTGCGCGAACTGCGGCTGCGCCGACCGGATCTCGTCGCCGGATACGTCGGCAACCTTCATGTGCACGGTGACGCCGGACCGCACCGCTTCCGTGACCTGCTGGACGAGCTGGGCGACACCCGTCCGGGCGGCATGCGCATGGGCGGCCGGGCCTGGGCGGACACCCCGGAACCGGCCCGCGAACTGGTTCCCGTGCTGGCCGAGGCCGGCGTCGCTCTCGAACTCAACCTGGGCGAGGCGGCTTTGCGGACCGCGGCCGAGGTGGCCGGCCGCCACCCCGCGCTCACCGTGGTCGTCGACCACCTCGGCAACCCGCCCAATCTCCTCAAGGAACCGGGAAGTTGGTACCAGGACATGGAGCTCGCCGCCGCGCTGCCGAACGTGCACGTGAAGATATCCGGCCTGCTCACCCAGCAACACGGCGTGCCGGCCGACCGGACGACGCGCCTGGTCCGGCAGGTGGTGGACACCTTCGGCCCGGACCGCTGCCTCGTCGGCTCCGACTGGCCGATCTGCCTGCCGCGCGGCTCCCGGGCGCAGTCACTGGCGACGGCCCGTGCCGGACTGGCCCATCTGCCCGCCGAACGGCAGGAGGATGTCCTGCACACGACGGCCGTACGCGTCTACGGGTTGCGCGGTTGACAGTGCTCGGGGCATCCTGCTTCGATTCAGTCGATCGATAGGCGATAGGTGGTCGCCCCTGTCCGCCCCGCCGAGCGCATGACGCCGCTCAGCTCGCCGCGTCCGGCGCGTTTTCCGCCGGCCCGGGCGGGCAGGCGGATCGACCGGTGGCCGATCGGACGCCCCCGTGGTGCGAGAGCCCCGTGCCGGGTGCGCGGAGCTGGGCGACTACCCATCGATAGACGATAAAAGTGCGTACCATGGAAGACTCGCCCCCCCTAGAGCAGGATTGGGAATCATGGCATCGAACCCGTCGGCTGACTTCGTCTCCACGCTGGCCACCAACAAGGACCGGTTCCGCAAGACCCTGATCTCGGACCAGGTGTACGGGCTTCTGCGCCAGTCCATCGTCGACGGCGAACTCGGGCCGAACGACCGGGTGGTCGAATCGGAGATCGCCCGGCGGTTGGGGGTGAGCCAGGCACCGGTGCGCGAGGCGGTCAAGCAACTGGCCCGTGAGGGCCTGCTGATGCACGTTCCGCGCCGCGGCCACTTCGTCGTGGAGATCTCCTCCCAGGACGCGGAGTACGCCCGCCAGGTGCGCGAACCGCTGGAACGGCTGGCCGCGCAGCTCGCCACCGAGCACATCACCGAGGAGCAGTTGCGCGAACTCGACGAACTGGTCGAGCAGATGCACGGTGCCGTCAAGACCAACGACGTCAGCCGGTTCCGCGACGCCGACATCGAGTTCCACACCCTGATCAGCCAGAGCGCCGGCAACCCGTTCCTGGCCCGCATGTGGGAGGTCATCGAGCCCAGCCTGCGGACGCTGCGCGCCATCTCCGACCCGCTGTTCGAGGGCGACTGGCACGCCATGGCCGATGAACACGGCCGGCTGGTGGGCCTGTTGCGCGACGGCGACGGCGAGCTGGCGGCCGACGCGTTCGCCGACCATGCCGCGGGCCGCGGCCCGGTCCCCGACGCGCGGCCGAAGCAGCCCCGCAAGAAGACCGCGGTGGCCAAGCGTCGCAGCTGAGCCGAACGCCCAGGTGCCCGGGCCGGCGAACTCCGCCGGCCCGGGCACACCTGTCTCCAGCCGTCAACGGCGGGCGCCCGCCGTCCACTTCGGCGCCCCGTACTGGTAGGCACCCAGGCTCGGGACCGCGTCCGTCGAACCGTCGTTGATGCCCGCCAGCGGGATCGCCTGGCCGCGGGCCGGCGACGCCGCGGTCAACTCGTAGTCATGGTTCGCCGCGTCGACGAACAGCGGATCGACCGTGGGATCGAGGTTGTCGGACATCACCAGCCCACCGTCGGTGGCACCGTCCGAGCCCGTGATCGTCCCGATGTTGTTGTAGATCTTGGTCCCGGTCGACTGGTTCGTGCCCTTGACGTACATCATCGTCATGCCGCCGGTGTTGTTGTACACGCCGTTGTTGTACGAGCCGGAGCCCAGACCGTTCAGCATCACCGTGCCCTGGAGGTTGTTCCAGCCGACGTTGTTCGCGATCACCAGGTCGCTCTGCCCGTTGTCCGCGTAGACACCGGCGACCGCGAACGGCGTCACCCCCGGGGTCGGCGTGCCGTCGTGCAGCAGGTTGTGGTCGAGGGAGGTGCCCATCATGTCGGCACTGCAGCAGGTGTAGATGCCGGCGGTGTCCAGGCTGAGCCGGGCGTACTGCGAGATGTCGTTGTACGCGATCCGGTCCTTGTCGGCGGTGAGGCCCGTGTTCGTCCCCCACTGCAGGTTGATGCCGCTGCGGCCGACCCGGTAGATCGTGTTGTTCATGACCGTCTGGGAGTTGCCCATCACGGCGATGCCGGCCGCGTAGGTGCCCATGTAGTCCACGTCGTGGATGATGTTGTCGGTGGCGGTGTTGTTCTGCCCGCCCAGCGCGATGCCGTTGCCGGCGCTCAGCGACAGGTCGCTGTTCACGATCGTGTTGTTCGTCCCGTTCAGCACGATGCCGGTGTCACCGACACCGCGGTCCACGCTGGAGCCGCAGTCCGTGGTGCCCTGCGTGATGTCCGTGTAGTGCGACAGGTAGCTGCCGGTGATCGTGTCCAGCGTGTCGTGGCTGGTCGTCGAACCGGTCCTGATCGTCGAGGCGAACAGGTCGACCCCGACGACCGAGGTGTACGAGGCGTTCGTCAGGTCGAACGCGAGCTGCCGCGTCTTCGCCTCGACGGTGTGCTGCGCCGGGCTGTCCACGCTGTAGAGGTACAGGCGGTGCGCGGTCGGGTCGTAGAACCACTCACCGGGGTTGGCCAGCTCGCCGATCTTGCCGGAGAGCGAGTAGCGGGTGTCGGTCGGTACGACCTTGTGGACGCACGGCGGCGCCGCGGTCAGCGTCACCGAGCCGACGTCGGAGCTGGCCACGGTGGTGGTGGCCGAGACGTACCAGTAGCCGGTCAGGGCCCGCGCGCCGTTCCAGTACCCCGCGGGCCGGGTCAGCGAGGCGTCGTCGATGGTGGCGTCCGCGCTGCCCGCGCCGGCATGCTGGATCGTCGGGTCGAGCAGGTCGAGGCCCGGGTAGGGCCACTGGGCCTCGATGTCCATCGCCTTGTCGGTGAACACCTGCACGGTGCTCGCGTCGCTGCCGAGGTCGACGCCGGTGCTCCAGACGTGGCCCGCGGCCACCGCGGTGCTGAACGCCGAGTTCAGCGCGTACGGGTCGCTCTGGCCGATGGTCGTGACATCGGCGCCGGTCACCTGCGTCCAGCCGGTGACGCCGGAGGCGCCGCTGAGCGTCACATGGGCGCCCGGCGCCGCGCGGTAGGTGATGGGCAGACCCGAGCTGCCCGAGTGCGCGGGTACGACCGTCTCCTGGTAGGTGCCCGACCCGATCAGGCAGGTGTCGCCCGCGACCATGACGTCGGCACACTTCTGGATGTGCTGGAACGGCGTGCCGGAGCTGAGCCCGTCGGAACTGTCACTGCCCGACGGCGAGACGTAGTAGGTCCGGCCCGTCTCGGCGGCGTGCCGGTGGGGGCCGTGGGCGTCGGCCGGGGCGGCCGCGACCATCGACAGGGCCGCGACCGCGGCGGTCACCGCGGTGAGCAGGCCCCGGCGGGTGCGTGTGCGCGAGCTGTTCAGCACTCCATTGCCCTTTCTCCTGACTGGACTGATGGGAACCGGTCGGGCGGGGTCATCCCTTGACCGCACCGACCGTGAGACCGCTGATGATGTGACGCTGCATGTAGATGAAGAAGATGACCACGGGGGCCACGGCGAGCAGCAGGTTGGGGAAGACCTTCGTCAGGTCGGTCGAGTACTGGCTGATCCCGGCGTAGATCGCCGTCGTCACCGTGTAGTGCCCGGAGGACGGACTCAGCAGGATCTGCGGACTGATGAAGTCGTTCCAGATTCCTATGGAGTTGAGGATCAGCACGGTCACGACCGCGGGACGCATCAGCGGGAAGATGATGGTCCAGAAGGTCCGGTACCGGCCCGCGCCGTCGATGGTCGCCGCGTGGTCGATGTCCACCGGGATGGTGCGGATGAAGCCGACGAACAGGAAGATGCTCACCGGCAGCGTGGACGCCACGTCGTGCGCGACCAGACCGGTGACGGTGTTGGCGAGCCCGATGTCGCGGAGTACGTAGATCACCGGGATGATCACCGCGGCTCCCGGGATGAACGTCCCGGCGAGGAAGTACAGCAGCACCAGCTGCGTGCGCCGCTTCATGCTCCGGGCGATCGCGTACGCGGCCGGACCGGCGAACAGGATGCACAGCACGTCCACGGCCACGACGAGGAACAGCGTGAACCCATAGCCGCCGATGACGTTGTACTGGGGGCTGTGGATCGCCGCCGACAGGTGCTTGAACGTCAGACGGCTCGGCACCAGCGAGAACGGGTTGTCGAGGATGTCGTTCTGCGACTTGAAACTGTTGACCACCAGCAGATACACCGGTATGACCATGACCACGAACAGCAAGGTCAGCAGCATCCAGCGCAGCGGGGAGCGCGCCGCCTGCCGCTCCGCGAGTGATGGGCCGTCCCCTCCGGCGGCCGGTCTCTTCATGCTCTTTTCCTGGGGCTCGGCCTCCAGCACGGCCATCACCGCCTCCTAACCTGTCGCAGCTTGATCTTGGCGGTTGCGCAGTGCCGTCACCACGAGGGCCAGCACGGCTGAGACGACCATCAGGAACACCGCCTGAGCAGTCGCGTAACCGACCTTGGTGCTCTCGAAGGAGCGGGCCAGAATGAGATACGAGAACGTCTGGGTCGAACCGGCCGGCCCGCCGCCGGTGAGACTCACCACGATGTCGTAGGCGCGGACCAGCCCGACCAGGTTCAGTACCGTCGCGATGGTCACCACCGGCGCGATCATCGGGATGACCACCCGCAGGTTGGTCTGGCGCTTGTTCGCGCCGTCGATCGCGGCGGCCTCCAGCAGTTCGACCGGCACCGTCTGCAACGCCGCCACGAACAGCACCACGTTGAACCCGAAGCCGGCCCACACGATGACGCCGATCAGCGACATGAGGGCCATGTTCTCGTCGAAGAGGAACCCGACCGGGTTGACACCGAACTTGGCCAGCGTGTTGTTGATGGCACCGTTGGTGCCGAGGATCGCCGCCCACAGATAGCCGAGGATCAGCGCGCTGATCACATGCGGGAAGTACGCCACGGCGCGGAAGAACGAGTTGCCGCGCGAACGTCCCTTGAGGATCAGTGCGTACACCAGACCCAGCCCGACCTCGAACACGGTGCCGACGGCGGCGATGATCGCCGTCACGTACCAGGACTGGGTGGAGTTGGGGTCGTCGAACAGGTGCCGGTAGTTGTCCAGGCCGATGAAGTCGGCGGAGGAGAAGCCGTTCCAGTTCGTCAGGCTCAGATAGATCGCGACGCCGACCGGTACGACGGTCAGCACCGTGTACAGCAGCACCGCCGGGCCCATCATGGCCAGGGAGACGGCGGCCCCCCGGATCCGGGTGGCCCGGCGGCTCGGTGCGGGGCGCGGGGCGGGGGGCGCGCCGGAGCGCCGCCCCCGCCGCGTCAGTTCTGCGAGTTCCACCACTTGTCCAATCCGGACGCCGCGCTCTTCGCGGACTTACCCGAGAACAGCGACTGGACCGTCGTGTTGAGCTGGTCGCTGTAGCCGGCGATCGGCTGGCGCTCACCGGACTTCACGATCACCGAGGGCGCCTTGTCCAGGATCTGCTGAACCGCGGTACCGAGGCTGGACATCGGGTAGGTGAAGCCCTGCCGCAGATTGCCGTCGGCGGCGAGCTGGCTCTTGACCGCCGCGGGGTCGGTGACCAGCCACTTCACGAAGTCGATCGCCGCGGCCTTGTGCTTGGAGTGGTTGACCACGACGTACGGGTCGGAGATGTTGCCGAACTGCCCCGACGGGTAGGCGCCGTCGGTCGGCATGGTGAACACGCCGATCCCGTCGCTCTTCTTGGCCTGGTCCGCGGCGGGCACGAAGTACGAACCCATGATGTACATCGCCGACTTGCCGTTCAGGAACGCCGTCTGGCCGTCGGCGTAGGTCAGGCCCAGCGCGCTCTTGTTCAGGTAACCCGAGCTGATCCAGTTCTTGTAGTCCTCGAAATAGGACGTGTAGCCGCTCTTGGCGAAACTGACCTTCTTGTCCTTGCGCTTGATGGTCCAGTCCGGGTCCGCGGTCATGACACCGGCGTCGGCCATCATCGAGAACTGGGCACCCGTCACCCATTGGCCGGCGGTCTGCAGCGGGGTGTATCCCGCGGATTTCAACTTGCCCATGGCGTCGGTGAACTGAGCCATCGTCTTGATACTCGACGCGTCCACCCTGGCCTTGGTGAAAGCGGCCTTGTCGTAGAAGACGAGCGACTGGATCTGCTCGCCCACACCGACGACGTACCGCTTGCCGTCGATCGCGTACTGGTCGGCCAGCGGGGTCTTCGCCGTCCAGGGCTGGTCGGTGAGGTCGGTGTACAGATCCACGTCGTCCGCGGTCGGCGTGATCTGCTGGGCGATGTCCGGTGGATCGCCCGCGGCGAGGTCCTGGGTCAGCTTCGCGTTCGCCGATATCGTGCCGGTCAGCTCCAGCTTGACCTTCGTACCGGGGTGCGCCTTCTCGTACGTGTCGAAGAGCGTGTTCCAGTACTGCTCGGTGAGGTTCGGCGTGATGTTGACGATGACGCGAAGGGTCGTGCCATCGGCGGAACTCCCGGAATCGCCGCCGCCACAGGCCGCGGCAGACGCCATTACCAGGGGGGCCGCGGCGAGAGCGCAGGTGCGGCGCCAGATCTTTCTCATTTTGGGACACGCTCCGTTGCGTAGTCGTGAACACGGACGGCCGAGATCGAAGCACAGGATTTCGGCACGGTCAACGTTCGAGAGGAAGCCGGGGAATCGGGCCGAACGGTCCCGACCGCATGGCTCTTCGAGCGTCGACGGAATGATTGCTTGCTAGCGGAATCGCCTTGCGGAGATTCCCGTGTGACCACCGCCCCGCCGTTCGGCGGGCGGCGGAAATCACTGCGGCCAGGGGGGCGCGGCCCGCCGTAACTGCTCGATGGCGAACCGGCGTTGCGGGGGAGCGGTCGGGCTCGAACGCGGTACGGGTTGCCCGGCCGATCCCGCATCGTCGGGTCCGGGCCGGCCGCGCACGGGGGCCGGCCCGGAGTGCGGCGCCGGTGTCAGGGCCGGACCGCACGGCCACGAGGTGACGGCCCACCGTCCCTGGTGGAGTCGCATGGACCTTCACCTCCAAGAATTATCGTCTATCGATTACTGATGCTATGTGGGCCGCCCCGCATGTTCAAGAGTCGTGCGCCAAGCCCTTGCGTTCAGTCGGGCCGGCGCCAACGCACCGCGATCCGGCCCGAGTCGGCGGGCTCCAGGACCGTCAGCGTCAGCCGGGTGAGCCGGTCGCCCCAGCTCTGCCGGAGCAGCGCGTCGTCCAGCTCCCGCACCTCGATCGAGGCGTCGGCGGCACGCGGGTCCCACTCCATGCGCAGCCCGCCACCGCCGGCCGCCGACACGAGCGCCCACCCGTTGCCCAACTCGACCTCTCCGGACAGGACATGACGGAGTCTCAGCGGACCGCCCCGCAGCCCCTGCCAGCGGTCCTCGACGACGACGTGGGCCGGTTCGCCGCCGACCGCACGGATCAGCCGCAACTCCCGCTCCCAGCGGGCCACCAGGCCCTGCGGATAGGCGCCGCTCACCTCGGCGCGCAGCGCGGTGACGGCCTCGTCGAGCCGTACGCTCACCTCGCGAGCCCCGTGTTCGCCGCCGGGCAACTGCCCGCCGCCGGGCTCGGGAACGTTGTGCCAGGCGCTCTGGAACGGCCAGGCCGAGTAGCGCTCCGGCCCGAAGGTCTGCGCGGTGTAGACCGGCCGCCCGACATCCACCACCAGCGGCCGGCCGTCCACCACCACCCAGTACGAGCCGACGTCCAGGTGGTTGTGGTGCTCGCCGTTGTGCCCGGCCTTCGCCGCCACTGCCAGCCCGGACGAGCTGCCCGCCGACTCCCGTGCCACCAGAACCTGTAGGCGCGGCAGCCAGCAGTCGCGAGCCAGCCAGGGCGCGCCCGCCTTGGTCGGCTCGGCGGTGACGGCACGGCACCACCGTCCGTCCGCCAGCGCGGCCAGCGATCGCCCGAGGCCCCCGGCGTCCGCGATGCCACCCGCCTCCCGGGCCGCGGCCACCGCGTGGGCGGCCGTCTCCGGCTGCCCGAGCCGCTCGCCCCAGCGGAACACCACCTGCCAGGGCCGCCCGCCGCCCAACTGGGCAGGCGCGTCACCGACGTTGACGTAGTGCTCCGCGCCGAAGTGCATGCGCTGCGGGTAGCGCAGCAGCTGGGGGAGCAGCGGCAGGTCCCGGGCGTCGAGCTCGGCGCCGCCTGCGTCGGCGAGCTGGTCCAGCACCTCCAGCACGCGGCACGCTCCCGCGAACCAGTAGGCGATGCCCTCGTCGATCCCGCCGTCGTCGGGCAGTGCGACCAGGTAGTGGTCCAGGTCGCGTACGGTCAGCTCGACCAGCCGGGCGCGCCTGGCCGCGTCGTCGCAGAGCAGCAGCGCCGAGGTCACGACGGCACCGAGGACCCAGGGATTCCAGTTGTTGGCGCTGCCGTCGGAGCCGATCCAGTGCCAGTCCCGGACCTGCTCGTACGGCGCGAGCACCCGGTGGTCCACCTCGCGGCGCAGCCGGCGGCGCAGGCCGGGCACCCTCCGGTCGAGGTGCGGGCCGAGCGCGCGGTCCGCCCACGCGAACAGCGAGGCGACCTCTGCCGCGCCCAGATCGAGGAACGGGCTCTCCGGATCGGGCACCAACTCCCCGCGCGACGCCGTGATGCGGTCGTGCGGCGCCCAGCACCAGGTGCTCGCCTCGGCAAGGGCGACCAGCCCGTCGACGGCGGCATCGAGATGCGGGCACTCCCCGGGCCGCTCCCCGGGCCGCCGCTCCCCGAGCGGCTTCTCGGGCCGCCGCTCCCCGGGCGGCTCCCCGGGCGCCGTCGCGTCCGCCGCCTCACCGGTGAGCATGGCGGCCAGCACCAGCAGCGTCACCCGTTCCCGCAGCGACCTGGCCCGGCCCTCGTAGCCGCCCCGATCGCCGTCGCGGAAGGCCCTGGCCCAGTCCGAGGCGAGCAACTGCGGTGCCGGAAAAGCCAGTTCGGCCGCGGCCCGGGTCAGGATCTCGGCGCGTATCGCCTCGGGAACGGCGTCCCACACGGACCGGTCGGTCACATCCGGGACGCCGCACCGCGCGGCGGGATCACCGGAGAGCAGTTTCGCGAGCGAGTCGGCGCCGGGCGGTTCCAGCGCCGGGGCCAGACGTTCGTACAAAGGGCCGGTCACGGCGATCAGCCCTCCCCGTCCAGCACGAGTTCGATCACCGGAAGCAGCACGTCGGGCCGGGCGACCGGCACCGTGAGGGTGAGCGTGTCCGCGCTGCGGCCGGGCGGAGCGAGGTTGTTGTGCTCGTGCTGTGTTCCGTCGATCTGCCGGAACCGGACCTCCGACCCGTCGTGCAGGAACTGCGCGTAACGCACCCGCCCCGCGAGACCGGGCAGGTGGATGTGCTTGAGCGGCCAGGTCGGCAGATGCAGGTAGAGGCGGTTTCCCAGCTGGGTGTACAGACAGTGCGCGGGTGCCTCGTACACGCTCGGGCCGGCGCCGTGCACGGACCGCGCGTGCAGCTCCATCCACCCGCCGATCCGCCGCAGCGTGTCCCTCGCCCGCGGGTCCAGCGCGCCGCGGCCGGTCGGGCCGACGTTGAGCAGCATGTTGCCGCCGCAGGCCACCGACTGGACCAGCATCCGGACCAGCAGGTCGGGGTCCTTGTAGTCGTGGTTGTCCCGGTCGTAGCCCCACGACCCGTTGAGCGTGTGGCATGCCTCCCACATGACCGGTGTACCGTCCCGCTCCAGCGGCTCGTCCGGCTGGTACTGCTCGGGGGTCACGTAGTCGCCGGGGACGCCCAGCCGGTCGTTGACGACGATGCCCGGCTGCAACTCGCGTGCCGTCCTGAGCAGTTCCGCGGCGCCCCACTCGGCGGGCCCCATCCCCGGGTAGCTGAAGTCGAAGAACAGCAGGTCGATCTGCCCGTAGTTGCTCAGCAACTCCCTTACCTGGTCGTGCAGATACGCGCGGTAGCGGGCCAGGTCCCGGGGCTCGCGCTCCGCCGCCGTCCCGCGCAGCGGGTGATGGCGGTCGACGGGGAAGTCGGGGTGATGCCAGTCGAGCAGCGAGTGGTACAGCCCGACCCGCAGCCCCTCCGCCCGCATCGCGTCGGCGAACTCGGCCACCAGGTCCCGGCCGGTCGCGCGCACCGAGGTGTAGTCGGTGAGCGAGGAGTCGAACAGGCAGAACCCGTCGTGGTGCTTGGTCGTCAGCACCGCGTACCGCATCCCGGCCTCGCGCGCGGCCCGCGCCAGCTTCTTCGCGTCGAACAGATCCGGGTCGAAGTGTTCCAGGTAACGGTCGTACGCCTCCTGGGACATGGCCTCCCGGCTGCGCACCCACTCGTGCCGCGCCGCGAGGCTGTAGAGCCCGAAATGGACGAACAGTCCGAAGCGTGCGGCCCTGAACCACTCGATGGATGCCGTGGGCACTGAAGTCTCCTGCCGTGGTTGACAGTTCTTGTCGGTCGGCTGTTATCTACCATCGATAGGCGATAATGTCACTGATGGTTGCGTGCAGAGCTGTGCGCGGAAAGGCGTGGCGGATGAACCCGACAGGGGATCAGGGAGCGCCGGAGGCGGGGGGCATGCCCGCATACGATTCGATGCTGGCGCCGGTCCACACCGCGTCCTACACCCGGCCGACCGAGCGGATGCTCACGGCGCTGAAAGGGGTGAGCGCGGCTACGGCCTGCGCGAAGCTGCACCAGACCGGCATCACCCGGACCTTCATCGACGGTCCGGTGCCGCTGCACAGGGAGCCGGACGTCACGGTCATCGGCGGCGCCGTGACCTTGCAGTTCCTGCCGCAGCGCGAGGATGTCTTCTCCGGCGCCGAACAGGAGGACGCCGAGCGCAAGACGGCCCTGTGGGGCGTGCTGGAGTCCATCCAGCCCGGTGACGTGCTGGTCGTGTCGGCACACGGGAGCCACTTCACCGGCTGCCTCGGCGACATGCTGGTGCGCTACTTCAAGCTGCGCGGCGGCGCGGGCATCGTGGTGGACGGACGGGTACGCGACGCGGCGCGCATCCGGGCCCTGGGCGTACCTGTCTGGTGCACCGGCGTGACGCCGCACTACGCCTCGCAGACGGAACTGTTCCCGTCCGCCTTCAACGTCCCGGTGGGTGTCGGCGGTGTCCTGGTGACCCCGGGCGACCTGATCGTCGCCGACGAGGACGGAGCGGTCGCGGTACCGCAGGCCAACGCGGTCCCGCTCGGCGAGGACTCGCTGGCCCACCAGGACCGCGAGATCTTCGCGCGTCAGCGCCTCGACGAGGGCGGACGGCTGTCCGACTACTACCCGCTCACCGGCGCGGGGCTGTCGGAGTACCTCGTCGGACGCGCGGCGGAGGGGGAGGGCTAGACAGAGAGTTCCGTCCGGTCAGGACGATGGTCGCGGTCTTGCCGTATGGGGCGGCGAGGCCGCGCCGTCGGTGGCGCGGCTTCGGCTTCGGCCTCGGCCCCTTCGGCCTCGCTCCGGCGGTGTGTGACGCCGGGTGCCCGCGGGTCCGTGGGTGCTCGGGTGGCCGGGTCAGCCCGGGGTGGATCGGTGGCGCAGGGCAACCTTTCCCGGCCGTCCCGAGTCTGCGTTCCCATGCGCAAGCGGATTGCCGCGGGTGTCGCGGCCACGGTGTGCTGGGCGATCCTGGGCCTGGCGGGCTGCTCGGGAGACTCGTCCGGAGGCAGCAAGGGCGCCGCTCCGTACGACTTCGACGGGACCGGCAAGGATGGCCTCGTCGTCACCAACAGCGAGGCCACGGTCGACGGTCTGCGGTACGGCGGGTACGCCGCGGTACTGCCGGGCAGCGCTCGCGGACCGGACCCGAAGCACGCGCGGATGCTGACGCAGAACGGCGTCGGCGCGGGCCCCGCGGGCCAGGGCGCCTACTTCGGGGCGAACGCGACCTCGGCCGACCTGGACGGCGACGGCAAGGCCGACCTCGTCGTCCAAGCCGGCTACAGCACGCTGTTCGTGGTGTGGAGCGGCTCCGCGGCAGGCGGCAAGCCCGCGCGGCTGCACGGCACCCGGCCCTTCACCGGCGACTTCGACGGCGACGGCCACGCCGACCTGATCGCCACCGTGGGCGGCGGCTACGACGACGGGTCCTCGACCGAGACCATCTTCTACGGGCCGTTCAGCCGCTCCGGCAAGCCGGCCCGCACCGCGACCGTGAAGATGCCGATGGACGAGAACGGTTTCCAGAGCGAGAACGTGGTGGCGGTCGGCGACGTCAACGGGGACGGGCGCGACGACCTGATCACCTCCTGGGCCGCCGAGTACACCGACGTGGCCCACACCCCGCGCGCCACGGTCGTCTGGTACGGCACGCGCGAGGGGATCAGCCGGGGCCCGCGGCTGAAGGACGCCCAGGGCAGGGACGTCTACGGCAGCTCCTACGGCGAGCCTGTCACCGTCGGCGACTTCGACCACGATGGCTGCGACGACATCGCGGTCGGCCTGCCCGACGAGTTGCGCTCGAACGACGAGGAGCCGGTCCCGCCGACAGGCGGCAGCCGGCTGACCGTGTGGTACGGCAGCAAGCACGGCACCGCGCGCAAGCCGGTCACCTTGACGTCCAGGACTCCCGGGCTGCCCGGGGCGCCTGTCGCGGACGGGTTCGGCAGCCTGCCGGTGGCGGGGGACGTGAACGGGGACGGCTACGCGGATCTCGCGTTCGTCGCCCAGGCCGGCAAGGACTCGGCCGAGCTGCTGGTGCTGCTCGGTGGTCCGCGGGGGCTGACCACGTCCGGTGCCCAGCACGTGCCCCGCAAGGGTGTGACGGCCATGGCGATGCTCGACACCGACGGCGACGGTCGGGCTGACCTCGTCACCGGGGCGTCCTACCTCCAACCCCAGCGACTGACGGTGCTGCGCGGCAGCGCGAGCGGCCTCGACCTGCGGCACCCGGTCACGATCGGCGCCGGCGACCTCGATATGGCCGTCCCGCCCGACGGCCCGGGCTTCGGATCGGCCTTCGGCCACTGAACGGCTCATGCCGGCAGGGCGGTGACGGCTCCCGCCGGGGCGACCCGGAGGCCGCCCGCTCTGGAGGCCGAGCGGGTGCTACCCCGGTTCGCCGCGGAGCGCCGGGCGTGCCGCCGACCGATTCCGTTTCACCCGGGTGGAGTGGTTTCGTCCGGGCGGAAATCGCGGGACTGCTGTTCCGGGTGGTGATCGGGGGGTAGCGTTCCGGGTCGTGCCGCAGAACCGGCGACACGCCGGGTGGTCGGTCCGGCGGCACGTGCGGATGGGCGTGCGGGCGGGAGGATCGTCCGTGAG
>NZ_JACEGK010000040.1:0-23652 GCF_056859195.1 Streptomyces sp. NH27 | reverse complement strand
GGCCGCTTGCTGGGCCACCGCACCGGCCCGCGCATACTCCCCAGGTCTCACGCACCCGGCGGCGGTTCGAAGGCCGTCGCGAGTGATCCCGGGGCCACCGGTGTGCGCTGGCCGCTGCCGGACACGGGCAGGCGGGCGCCGTCCAGGGCCGGGTCGACGTAGAGGGCGAACCATTCGTCCAGCCGGGCGGCCAGGTCGGCGCGGGTCTGCGCGTGGTCCGGGGCGTCGGCGAGGTTGTGTTCCTCACCGGGGTCCGCGGCGAGGTCGTAGAGCTCGTGCGGGCCGTGCGGGTAGCGGTGTACGTACTTCCAGTCCGTGGTGCGGATCATGCGGACGGGCCCGTACTCGTCGTAGACCACCACGCGGTCGTGGCCGGAGGCGTGGTCGGCGTCGCCGAGCAGGCGGGCGAAGGAACGGCCGGGCAGTTTGGGGTCGGTGGTGTGGTCCAGGCCGAGATGGTCGACCAGGGTG
Organism: Streptomyces sp. NH27; assembly: GCF_056859195.1. Lineage (NCBI taxonomy): Bacteria > Bacillati > Actinomycetota > Actinomycetes > Kitasatosporales > Streptomycetaceae > Streptomyces > Streptomyces sp. NH27. Next base: position 23,181 of record NZ_JACEGK010000040.1, on the reverse strand, counting down.
GGCAGGACGTCGTACTGCGACAGCAGGGCGTCGCAGACGCGTCCGCCGGGGATACGGCCCGGCTGGGCCGCGATGAACGGCACCAGCACCGAACTGTCGTACATGTTCTGCGGGAAGGTGCCGTTGCCCTTGCCCCAGATGCCGTGATGGCCGGCGTTGAAACCGTTGTCGCTGGTGAAGACCACCAGTGTCGATCCGGTGAGGCCGAGCGTGTCGAGCCGGTCCAGCACGCGGCCGATGGCGGCGTCCATCGCGGTGGTCGCCGCGAAGTAGCCGATGAGCGCCTGCCGGGTGTCGCTCTCGCCGCCGACCGGGGCGCCGTCCTCGTCGAGTGGCTGCCAGGGGTGCGGCGGGCCCTGGGGGCAGGTCTCGAAGGCGCAGTCCTCGTACAACTCGGTGTACTGACTGGGGTGTTCGCCCTTCCAGGGCTTGTGCGGCGCGGTGAAGTGCAGCGAGAGATGGAAGGGCTCGGGACGCTCCGACTCGGCGACGAGGAAACGTTCGGCGTCCGCGGCGAGCGCGTCGGTGAGGTAGTCGGGCTCCTCGGTGCGGACCCCGTCGCGGTACATCGGCGCCCCGCGGTACGGCCCGCCGCCGCTTTCGTGGGCGTACCAGTGGACGAAGCCGGGGCGGGGCTTGTCGTTGGCGCCCAGGTGCCACTTGCCGCTGAGGCCGAGCCGGTAGCCGGCGTCGGCGAGCAGGTCGGTGAACAGGGTCCGGCCGGCCAGGAAGTCGACGCCGGTGCGGCCCGCGTGATGGTAGGAGAGCCAGTCGTGGACGCCGTGCTGGGAGGGCAACTGGCCGGTGAACAGGGAGGCGCGGGCCGGTGAGCAGACGGGCGAGGTGCAGAAGAAGCGGTTGAGGAGAACGCCGCGCGCCGCCAGGGCGTCCAGGTGGGGGGTGTGGATCTCGTGGTTGCCGGCGCAGCCCATGGCCCAGGGGCCCTGGTCGTCGGAGAGGATCAGCAGAACGTTGGGACGGTCCGGATCGTGGCTTGCCATGGTTCTCCTGAGCCTGATGCGTCGTGTGTGTCGGCGAACGGCTGAGTCCGGCGCCGCGGGCCTGTCCGGCGAACAGCGCCGAGCCGTCGCGCGAGACGGGTGCGGGATGGGTGGACCCGGGCTCGCGGATGCCTCACATCGTCGGCGTCGACGTCGGGACGAGTCAATCGCTCCGAGGGTATGAACTGCCAATGAATTATTCGGAGGTTCACCTCACAGCCCGCAACATCGCGGTAACAGTTCGGACGATCCGCCGATTCATTCGCAATTCATACTCTCGAAGGGCGCTTGATCCGTCAATGACTTGAAGCAATCATATGGCCACGCCTTCCCCGATCCGGGGTCATCGCCTCTCGAGGAGTGCAGGTATGTCCGCTGCCAGACAGTCCACAGCCACCGCAGGGTCCGGCCGCCCGCTCGCCCGCCGTTCCGTTCTCGGCGCGGCTCTCGCCGCGGCGGCCGGGCTGACCGCCGCCTGCGGGTCCAACTCGACGTCGAGCGGGGGCGGCGCGTCCTCGTTCACCTACTGGTCGATGTGGAAGCAGAACGAACCCCAGGCCAAGGTGCTCCAGGCGGCGATCACGCAGTTCACGAAGGACACCGGCATCAAGGTCGGCGTCCAGTGGAAGGGCCGCCAGGTCGTCCAGCAACTGGCACCCACGCTCAACACCGGGAACGTCCCCGCCGACCTCGTCGACTCCGCCGACCGCTTCGCGTACGCCCAACTCCAGGCCACCGGCCAGGCCCTCGACCTCACGCCGGTCCTGAAGCTGCCGATCCCGGGGGAGAGCGGCAACACCGTCGGCAGCGTCGTCCCCGCCAAATACCACGACCTCAGCACCACCGCCGGCACGCTGTGGCAGATCCCCTACGAGGTGATCACCACCCAGATCTGGTACGACGGCCACGCCCTCCCGGACGTCGCCGCCCGACCTCCCGCCACCTGGGCGGAGTTCACCGAACTGCTGGCCACGCGCAAGGCCGCGCGCGGCGGCGGTCCGCTCGCACTCGACGCCGACGTCCCCGACTACGCCGCCTACTGGACGTACTACGCGGTGCTGCGCGGTCTGGGCCCCGGCGCCTTCGGCAAGGCCGCCATGGACAAGAGCGGCGCGCTGCTGAAGGCGGACGGTTTCGTCGACGCGCTGCGGCACGTCGAGGCACTCGTCTCCGGCGGCGACTTCACCAAGGGGTACGACGGCTCCAAGTGGCCCGCCGTCCAGCAGAAGTGGGCCAAGGGCAAGTCCGACTTCCTGCTCCTGGGCACCTTCGCGCCCAGCGAGACCTCGACGTTCGCCTCCTCCGACTTCCGCTACCGGTCGTTCCCCTTCCCGGCCTTCACCCAGGGCGGCGACACCTCCCAGGACATCTCCACCATCGGCTTCTCCATCCCGAAGAAGGCCAGGCACGCCGCCGCCGCGCAGAAGTTCATCGCCTACTTCCTCGCCAAGGAACACCTCCAGGGCATCGCCACCCAGGCCAAGAACATCACCCCGCGCGCGGACATCGCCGCGCCCGCCGAGCTCGCCGACGCGCAGAAGGCGCTCACCACGGGCAAGGTCGCCAAGACCCTGGACGGCGTGAAGGAGACCGCCGCCGAGTGGTACACCAAGGTGTTCCTGCCGCTGAACACCAGCTTCATCACCGGTCACCTCAGCGCGGAGTCCTTCGCCGACAAGCTGGCCGGCAACTCCTCCTCCTACTGGAAGACGGCCTCGTGACGGCCACCGACACGCTCCGCCCCGACCCGGCCGGCAGCACCGCTGCCCAGCGGCGGTCGAACCGGCGCCGATCGGCCCGGCGGCGACCCACCGCCGGGCAGGGGGGGATCCGGCACAGCCCGCTCACCGCCCGCCGCAAGAAGCTGTTCTGGCCGATGGTGCTGCCCGCCGCGCTGGTCTACGTCGTCTTCTTCGCCGGCCCGTCGCTGTTCACCCTCTGGCTGAGCCTCAACAAGTGGGCCGGGGCCGGCCCCATGAGCTTCACCGGCCTGGACAACTACCGCAGGCTGTACCAGGACCCGACGTTCCGGCACTCCTTCACCAACACCCTCTGGATCATCTTCGGCGCGGGCGGGCTGACCTTCCTGGTCTCCTTCGGGCTGACCATGGTGCTGCGCGACATGAAGGGCCGGAAGGCGGCCCGGTCCATCCTGTTCTTCCCCAACATCGTGCCCAGCGTCGTCATCGCGATCCTGTGGGGCTTCCTCTTCCAGCAGGGCGGACCCGTCGACTCCGTCACGAAGGCCACCGGCCTGCCCTCGCCCAACTGGCTCGGCCAGGAGAACCTCTTCAAGGTCATCATGATCGGCCTGGTGTGGACCTCCACCGGCTTCTACACCACCATCCTGATGGCCGCCGTCGACCAGATCCCGCCGGAGCTGTACGAGGACTGCGAGCTCGCCGGCGCCAACGCCCTGCAGAAGTTCCGGCACGTCACCCTTCCGCTGATGTGGGACGTGGTCGGCGTGTGCGCGGTGCTGTGGACCATCTCCGCGGTGAAGGTCTTCGAGTTCATCTACGCCTTCGCCGGTGCCGCCGGGCAGATGCCCGACACCGGCGTGTGGAACACCGCCCTGTACACCTACGGCGAGGCGTTCGCGTCCGGCGGCGTGCCCCGCTACGGCTCCGCCGCCGCGAGCGCCGTGGTGATGCTCGCCCTCGTCGGCGTGCTCGTCGTCCTGATCCGCCGCTTCATGCGCCGCGACTCCGTGCAGTTCTGAGCAGCGCCGGTCCGGACGTACCGGACATGCCCCTGCCCCCGACCGTTCCGCATCCCTTGTCACGGAGGTCATCCCTGATGGCTGTCGCCAGTCCCGGCCGCTCGCCCGGCCCGATCGCCCGCCGGCTGCGCCGGCTCACCGCCGGCCGGATCCTCGGCGTCCCCCTGGTCTGGCTGTTCGCCGCCTTCAACGTCTTCGTCGCGCTGTGGCTGCTGCTGTCGTCCCTGAAGACCTCCGACGCGATCTTCAGCTCGCCCTGGAAGTTCCCGCACGCCCCGAGCTGGGGGAACTACGCGCGGGCCTGGACCGGCGGGCAGTTCGGCCAGGCCGCCCTCAACACGGTGGTGGTCGTGGGCGGCACCGCCGTCATCACCGTGCTGCTGGCCGCGCCCGCCGCCTACGCCCTCAGCCGGATCACCACACGCGTCAACTCCGGGCTCACCCTGTTCTTCGCCCTGGGACTTGGCATCCCCGCCCAGATGGTGATGCTGCCCCTGTTCGTGTTCATGAACCAACTCCAGCTGGTGAACAGCCTGTTCGGCCTGATCGTCGTGTACGTGGCGACCTCGCTGCCGTTCGCCGTGTTCTTCCTCACCGGTTTCTTCACCACCCTCCCGGTGGAACTGGAGGAGGCGGCCGCGCTGGACGGAGCCACGCCGCTGCGCACCTTCTGGCAGATCATGCTGCCGATGGCGCGGGGCGGGATCGTCACCGTGCTGATCCTCAACATCATCCAGCACTGGGGAGAGACGGTCTTCTCCCTCGTCTTCATCCAGACCACCGATCACCAGACCCTGTCCCTGGCCCTGCTCGGCTTCCTCCAGCAGATGCAGTACAACGGCGCCGACTGGGGAGGGCTGTTCGCCGGTGTGGCCCTTGTGGTTCTTCCCGTGCTCGCCTGCTACGTATGGCTGGGCCGTCGGATCATCGAAGGAATGACCGTCGGCTCCGTCAAGTGAGCCGAACCGCAGGGGGATTGAGAATCATCATGACCGGAGCCCACGACCTGAAGTTCCGTCAGCTCGCCGCCGAACTGAGGCAGCAGGTACGCCAAGGCATCTGGCCGGCCGACGGCCGGCTGCCCACCGAGAAGGAACTCGCAGCCAGCAGCGGCACGTCGGTGAGCACGGTGCGCCGCGCCGTCGACGAACTCGTCGCCGAGGGACTCGTCGTCCGGCGGCAGGGCTCGGGCACCTTCGTCGTACCGCCGAGCGCCCCCGGACCCGGCCGGGCGCTGGTCGGCGTCAGCGTCCCCGACACGGCCTTCTACTACCCGGAGGTGCTGCGGGGCATCGAGGAGACCCTCTCCGCCGCCGGTGCCCGGCTGCTGTTCGCCTGCTCGGGCTACGACCAGCAACGCGAGGCCAAGGACGTGCGGGACATGCTGGAGGCCGGAGTCGACGGCCTGCTCCTGGTCCCCACTCTGGGCGGCCCCGAGCCGGCCCGGGAGCACCTTGCCCGGCTGGCGGCGCTGCCCGTGCCGACCGTACTGGTCGAACGGCGCGACGCCGCCCTGGAGGGCACCAACGAATTCGTCTGCACCCATCACGAAGCCGGCGCCTATGACGCCGTCCGCCATCTCGCCGGTCTCGGGCACCGTGCGATCGGCCTCGTCCTGCGCGACCCCAGCCCCACCTCCGGCCCGGTGGCCGAGGGCTTCCACCAGGCGGCCGGCGAACGCGGACTGGCCACCGTCGAGTTCCGCGCCGCCCGCCAGGAGTGGAGCCCGGCGGCGGCCGACCGGTGCCTCGCAGCGCTGCGCGACGCCGAGGTGACCGCCGCCGTCTGCTTCGGCGACCGGCAGGCCGCACTGCTGCTCGGCGCCACCCGCCGCGCCGGTCTCACCGTGCCCGGCGACCTGGCCCTGGTCGCCTACGACGACGAGATCGCCGACGTGGCCGACGTCCCGCTGACCGCGGTCGCACCCCCCAAACGGCAGCTCGGCAAGGCCGCGGCGGCAATGCTGCTGCGCCGGCTCGACGACCCGGACCTGCCCCGCAGCCGGGTGCTGCTGCGCCCCACCATCATCGTCCGGCAGTCCTGCGGAGCCGCGCAGGACAGCGGGACCACGACATCCGAGGAGAGCACCACGTGACCGACATAAGGCTCGGCCTGATCGGCGCCGGCGCCGTGGGCGTGCTGCACGCCGACGCCGCCGCCGTCACCGCGGGCGTGCGGGTGACCGCTGTCTGCGACATCCTCGCCGAGACCGCGAGCCGCGTCGCCGGGCCGCTGAACGCCGCGGTCTTCACCGACCATCGTGAGCTCATCGCTTCCGGACTGGTGGACGCCGTCGTCGTCAACACCCCGCACGCCCTGCACACCGACATCGTCACCAGCGCCGCGGCAGCCGGTCTGCACGTGCTGGTCGAGAAGCCCATGGCCACGCGTTCCGGTGACTGCACCCTGATGGAAAACGCCTGCACCGACGCCGGCGTCGTGCTGTTCGTGGGGCACATCCAGCACTTCCTGCCCCCCATGGTCGCGGCCAAGGCCGCCCTCGACGCGGGCACCGTAGGGGCCGTGCTGGCCGTCCACGACTGGCGCAGCACCGACTACCGCCCCGGCAGCCGGCCGTCGTGGTTCTTCGACCCGGCGATCTCCGGCGGCGGCGTGTTCATCAACATCGGCACCCACTGCGTGGACCGGCTGTTGTGGCTGACCGGCCGGCGCCCGGAGGCGGTGGCGGCGAAGGCGATGCACCGCGGGGACCTGCCGGTCGAGACCGACGTACTGGCCCGGCTCGAACTGGCGGACGGGATCGTCGGGCACATCACGGTCACCAGCGCCCGGCTGCCCACCCGTGACGAGCTGACCGTGATCGGCGAACGCGGCACGATCCGGGTGGCCCGCGGCACCGGTGCGGTGCTCCATCCCGACGACGGCACCGGCCCGGTGCTCCTGGCCGAGGACTCCGCCGACGACGTGCCCACCGCCTTCTTCGACCAACTTGCCGCGTTCGCCGCGGCGGTACGCGGCCAGCGGCCTCCCGCGGTGCCCGCCGCCCACGGGCGGCAGGTCGTCGAGACCGTCGAGTGCGTCTACGCCTCCTGCTCCACCGGCGGGCGGGTCGTCCCGGTGGTGGACACGGCCGAGGCCCCCGTCGGCTGAGCGCCCCGAAGTGCCGTGCCGGAAGCGGGCGTTCAGGGACCCGCCCGCGGCCGGCCGCGGACGCCCGAGCCGCGCGCCGGCCGCGCGCGGCAGCGGGCTCTGTCCGGAGCGGGAGAAGCGGTGCTTCCCGCGGGCCCGCGCATTGCCCGAGGCGCTCCGGCCCGCCGCCGCACGACCGGCCGAGGCGGCCGGGATCACGACCCGCCCGCCGAACCGAACGCCCCGGCGGCCGGCGGCTGTCGGCTGCCCGTGCCGACGCCGCCGGACCGCCCCCGGGCGCCCCGCCGTTCCGCTCGTCCCTCGCAACGTCCCTCGCAACCCCTCACACAGCGGAGGAACACCGTGCACGAGAACCTCGCCCCGTCCGTCAGCCGCCGCGGCTTCCTGACCGTGGCGGCGGTCGCGCTCGGCGGTCTGACCGGCGCGCTCCAACTCGGCCCCGGTGCCGCGCCCGCCACGGCCGATGACGCGTTCGCCGCCTTGCGCTCCCTGTGGGCCGAGATCCTCACCGGCGGCGCGATCGACCCCACCGACGACGCGTACGCCACCGCCCTGTCCGACCTGTCCACCACCGCCACCGGCCTGTGGAACTCCCTGTCCGCCGACACCTCCGCGAACTCGCTCTGGCCGGGACAGACCCTCACCGTCCCGGCCAACATCACCGCCGGTCACAAGCAGTTGGCGACCTTGGCGACCGCGTACGCCACCCCCGGCACCACCGCCACCGACGGCAGCGGGCGCACCCTGCACGGCGACCCCGCGCTCGGCGCGGCGATCGTCGACGGTCTCGACTTCCTCCACACGCAGGCATACAACGCCGACACCGAAGAGTCCGGCAACTGGTGGGAGTGGGAGATCGGTGTGCCCGCCGCCCTGACCAGCGCGGCCATCCTGGTGTACCCCCTGCTGTCGCCGGCGCAGCTCGCGAACCACCTCGCCGCCGTCGACCACTTCGTCCCCGACCCCAAGTTCAACAAGTACGGCAGCACCCGGTCGACCTCCACCGGCGCCAACCGGGTCGACCTGTGCCAGGTCGTCGCCGTGCGCGGCATCCTCGGCGGCAGCAGCGAACGCCTCACCACGGCGGTCGCCGCGCTGTCCGACGTGTTCCCGTACGTCACCTCCGGGGACGGCCTGTACGCCGACGGTTCGTTCGTCCAGCACACCTACATCCCCTACACCGGCACCTACGGCATGGTCCTGCTGCGTGACCTCGCCGCCCTCTTCCAGCTCCTCACCGGTTCCGGCTGGGCGATCACCGACCCCTCGGCCGCCAACGTGTACACCTCGGTCGACAGCGCCTTCCGACCGTGGATATGGAACGGGCTGTGCATGGACGCCGTCCGCGGCAGAGCCGTCAGCCGCCCGGCCGAAACGGACTTCGCCGATGGCAATCTCGTCATCCAGTCCGTCCTGCGAGCCGCCGCGTCCGCCCCGACCGCCGAGCAGTCCGGCCACTTCAAGAGCCTGGCGAAGGGCTGGATCACCCGAGGCGAGGCGTACGCGCCGTTCGCCGACACCGCGACCGTCCCGGCCATAGCGCTGGCCCAACCGGTCCTCGACGACGCCTCCATCGCCCCCGCCGGAGAACTCCCCGGGCACGTCCAGTTCCCCGCCATGGACCGGGCCGTGCACCGCGGCGACGGCTGGGCGCACGTCCTCGCGATGTCCTCGGCCCGGGTGGCCCGGTACGAGTCGATGAACGGCGAGAACCTGCACGGCTGGCACACCGGCGACGGCATGGGCTACCTCTACCTGGCCGCCGACCCGAGCCACTACACCGACGCCTACTGGCCGACCGTCGACCCGAACCGGCTGCCCGGCACCACCGTCGACACCGTCACCCTCGCCGACGCGGCCGGCACCGGGACCCGGCCCACCTCCACCTGGGCCGGTGGAGCGAGCCTGGCGGGCGCGTACGGCTGTGCGGGGATGGACTTCCAGCAGTACGGCTCCACCCTGACCGCCAGGAAATCCTGGTTCTTCCTGGACGACTCCGTCGTCTGCCTCGGTGCCGGCATCAGCGGCGGAAGCGGCGCCGAGGTGGTCACCACGGTGGAGAACCGCACCCTGCACGAGAGCGGCGACAACGTCCTCACGATGGACGGCGTCGCCCAGCCGAACACCGCCGGCTGGGCGAGCACGCCCGCTATGACGTCCTGGGCCCATCTCGCGGACGTCGGCGGCTACCTGTTCCCGGGCGGTGCCACCGTGCAGGCGGCCCGCACATCCCGCGTCGGCGCCTGGAGCGACATCAACACGGTGTCCGGCACGACCGACGCGCTGACCCGCCAGTACGTCTCCTTGTGCCTGCCCCACGGCACCGCGCCGGCGTCGGCCTCGTACGCCTACGTCCTGCTGCCCGGCCTCGGCGCGGCAGCGACGGCGAGTCGCGCCGCGGCACCCACCGCCACCGTGCTGTCCAACACCGCCTCCGTGCAGGCGGTCCGGGACAGCGCGAGCGGCGTGATCGCGGCGAACTTCTTCGCCGCGGGCTCCGCCGGTGGCATCACGGTCTCCGCGCCCTGTTCCGTCCTCACCCGCCAGACAGGCGGTCGACTGCTCGTCGGAGTCGCCGACCCGTCCCGTAGGGCATCCACGGTCACGATCCAACTCGCCCTGGGCGGAACCCCGGTGAGCGCCGACGACGCGATCACCGTCGCCGGGTCGACACCGACCCTGACCCTCGTCGTCGACCTCTCCGGCGCGGCCGGCGCCACCCGGGAGGCCACCTTCACCGTCACCTCGGCGGTCCTGCCCGCCGTGGCGGACGGCTACGTCCGGGACGGCTCCTACGCGACGACCGGCTACGGGAGCGACGGCACGCTCGTCGTCAAGAACGCGAGCGGCAGCGGCTTCACGCGGCAGTCGTACCTGACCTTCGACACCTCGCCGGTCTTCGGCCCGATCAGCTCCGCCACCCTCGCGGCCTACGGCCGTGTCTCGGACAGCGGCGGCGACACCACGACGGTCTGCGCCCACGGCGTCTCCGACACGACCTGGACGGAGTCCGACCTGACCTGGGACACGAAGCCTGCCCTGGGCCCAGTCCTGTCCTCCGCCGTCGCCACGACGACCGGGAGCCCGCTCCGTTTCGCGGTGGCCGCCCAGGTGCGGCCTGCCCTGGGCGGCCGGGTGTCACTGGCCCTGGCCGAGGAGGAGGCGGGCCTTGCCGTGATTCTCAACTCCCGTGAGAGCGCGGCGAACCCGCCCGTCCTGCTGCTCGCCCTGGCCGGCGCCGAACCCCACGCGCACCGCCCCTCCCACCGAAGCACGCGACGGCGGCACTGATCGGCCGACGCCTGTCCTGCCGGGGGATTCCCCAGGGAAGGCAGCCCGCGACCGTTCGCGCCCGCCACGCCCCGAACCCCGGGGCGCGGCGGGTGCGACGGCGTGCGGGCCGGCGGCCGGGATCACCGGTGCTTGAACTCCTCGAGTCACCAGGGGATGACGCCGTCGTCCTCGAAGAAGGAACCGGTCGGTCCGCCGTCGGGCAGGGTGGCGAGCCGGATCGGCGTGGCCGCGCCCTGCTCGGGGGTGCGAGGTCCTGCGAAGCCGGTGAAGTCGGTCGCGACCAGGCCGGGGGAGACGGCGTTGATCAGGATGCCGGTGCCGGCGAAGTGCCGGGCGTACTGCACGGTAACGGCGTTGAGGTACGACTTCGACGGCGCGTAGGCGGCCATGATCGGGCCGACGTCGATGTCCGGGTCCGCCTGCAAGGTCAGGGAGCCGACGCTGCTGGAGACGTTGACGATGCGCGGTGACGTCGAGCGCCGCAGCAGCGGCAGCATCGCGTTGGTCACGCGGATGACACCGATGACATTGGTCTCCACGACCGCGCGGACCGTGTCGAGGTCGAGCGTGGTCGGGTCCTGCACCCAATCCGGCCCGGTCTCTCCTGAGATACCGGCGTTGTTGACCAGGACGTCCAGGTGCCCGGCCTGCCATTCGACCAGCCGCACGGCGTCGCCGACGCTCCGGTCGCCGGTCACGTCCAGCGGCACCCCGAACGCGTCCACCCCCGCGGTGCGCAGCTTCGCGACGGCGTCCTCGCGCCGGGCCGTGTCGCGCGCCCCCACGCCCACGCGGTACCCGAGGGCGCCGAGCCCGGCCGCGATCTCGTACCCGATTCCCTTGTTCGCGCCGGTCACCAGCGCGATCCTCGTTTCGCTCATGGCACCGATGCTCGCTCGCGGACGGGCCGCACGGCCAACACCGATACGGTGCCCTGTCATACCCGACAGGTATCACCCGAGGTACTGTGTGGCCATGGACACCTTGGAGACCCGCGAGTTGAGGTACTTCACGGCCGTCGCGGAGGAACTGCACTTCGGCCGCGCCGCCGAGCGGCTCGGCATGGCCCAGCCGCCGCTGTCCCGGGCGATCCAGCAGCTCGAACGGCGCATCGGCGTCACCCTGCTGCAACGCAACCGCCGCGGCGTCCGCCTGACCGGCGCCGGCGAGGTGCTGCTCGCCGAGAGCCGCGCCGCCCTCGACGCGATCAGCGCCGCCACCCGCCGCACCCGTCGCGCCGGCGGCGCCGACCGTCCTGGCGGCCCGCGCACCCGCCTGGTGCTGGCGCTGAAGGCCGCCGGGTCCCACGAACTGCTGCAGAAACTGCTCGATGCCTACGCGGCCGAGCCCGACGCCGCCGAGATCGAGGTGCTGCCCTGCGGGCTGTGCGAGCAGGCGGAGCTGCTGCGCGACGGCCGCGCCGACGTGGCGCTCATGCACACGCCGTTCAACTCCCTCGCCGGGTTCGACAGCGAGGAAGTTCTCACCGAGGGGCAGATCGCCATCCTGCCGGCCAGACACCCCCTGGCCGCACGCACGACCCTGACCCTCGCCGACGTGGCCGTCGTCCCCGACCTCCCGCTCGCCCGCTGGCCCCGCCACGGCAGCTACCCGCCCGGACCCGGCCCCGAGATCCACGATCAGACGCAACTGGCCCAACTGATCGCCCTCGGGCGGACGATGGCCGTCTTCCCCGACTCCGCCCGCGCCTGGCTGTGGGCCGAGCACGCCGCCGTCCCGCTGTCCGACGCGCCTCCCGTCGTCACCCACATCGCGTGGCCCGCGCACAGCCGCTCCCTCGCCCTCGCCGGACTGGTCCGCACGGCCACGCGGCTGTGATCGGTCCCGGAGCCAGGACGCCGGCGGGTTCGCCCGGCCGGCCCCGCCCGTCGGACGCCCCGAACCCGCGGAACGGGGGAGGGGAGCCGGTCCCCGACGATCCGCCGGGCGGCCCGCAGCGGGGTGACGTCGGCGGCACGTGCCTGGTCGAGGAGACGGCCGACGGTGAAGATGCCGGCCGACGCGGAGAGCGCCTCGTCGGGCTCCACCCCTCCGTACCCGCGCGCCAGAGCGACGTCCTTGCGGGACCGTGCCACGTCCGACACCACGATCCGGGCGCCCTCGGCGGCCGGACCGTGCGCGACACCGCCGCCGAGGCCGTTGTCAGGTTCCGTTGTGGTGCGGGGGTGTCCGGTCGTCCTGCGTCGCGGCCAAGTCCTCGGAAGCGGCGGCGAGTTCGCCGAGCGGTACCGGGACGGCCGGGGCGCGGCCGGCGAGCGGGCGCAGGTCGGCCGCGGTGGTGGGCCGGCCGTCGAGGCAGGCCGCGATGCCCGCGGTCGCGAAGCCGCAGACGCGGCCCTGGCACCAGCCCATGCCCGGCCTGGCCAGCATCTTCAGGGTGCGCGCGTCCGTCGCGCCGAGGTCGCCGTGGGCGTGCCGCAACTCGCCGTAGGTGACCTCCTCGCAGCGGCACACCACGGTCGAGTCCTCCAGCCACCACGGCCAGGCGGCCGGGACCGGGTAGGTGCGGTGCATGGCGTCGGCGAACCGCCGGCCCCGCCGGATTCGGGCCTGCACCCGCCGAATCGCGGCCGCACCGGCCGTACGGGTGTTGCCAGTTGGCGGGTGGTCCCGCAGGCGGCCGAGCGAGGCGGCCAGCGCGAGCGCGCTCAGCCGGCCCTCGCTGACCGACAGCGCGGCCCCGCCCACGCCGGTTGCCTCTCCGGCCACGTACACGTTCGCCACACTGCTGCGCTGCTGGTCGTCGACCTCGACGACCAGCGAGCCGTCGATGTCCTGGCGGGTCGACGCGCCGAGCATGAGCGGCAGTTCGAGCGAGGGCGTGAAGCCCCAGCCGAAGGCCACCAGATCGGCGGCGACTTCCCGTTCGGGGCCGACCGGCAGGCCGTGGCGGTCCAGCTTCGCGATACGGACCGCCCGGACCCTGTCGTCGCCGAGGACCGCCCGGACGACCGTCCGGGTCCGGTAGGGGATACGGCGGCGGGCCAGGGTCGCGGCATACTGCGCGGCCTCGACTCCCTTGCCCGGCGCGGACACCGCGCCGAGCGGGTCGCGCAGCCAGCCGAGCGTGGCATTGGCCTCGACGACGGCCGCGACCTGCGCGCCGGCGCGCGCGAGGCCGGTCGCCACCGGCAGCAGGAACGGCCCGGTGCCGGCCACGACGGCGCGCCTGCCGGCGAGGGTGCGATGTCCCTTGAGCAGCGCCTGGACCCCGCCGGCGGCCATGACCCCGGGCAGATCCCAGCCGGGTACCGGCAGTTGGCGGTCGTAGCCGCCAGGGCACAGGATCAACGCGCGGGCGACGGCGGACTCGCTCCCGGCGGCCGTCGCCGAACCCGACACCGTGGCCGCCCCCGAACCAGGCACGGTGGGGGAGAGATGCAGGGTGAATCCGCCGCCGTCGTCACGGGTGGCGAGCCACACCTGGCGGCCGGGCAGGTAGCGCACGCGCCCGTCGGTGCGCAGGGCGTACAGGCGATCGCGCAGGTCGGTGAAGACCGGCCAGTCGTGGTGCCCGTCGCGGTCCTCCGGGCGGGCCCACCGTTCGTCGAAGTGCCGCCAGTACTGGCCGCCGGGCTGGCCCGCCGCGTCGACGAGGGCGACGTCCAGCCCCGCTTCCGCCGACTGGACGGCGGCGGCGAGACCGGCGGGGCCGGCACCGACCACGGTCACGTCATGTGTGTGCGGCATTTCCGCCCTCCTCGGGGAGTTGCCCGGCGCCGTCGAGGCCGTCGAGGCCGTCGCGTTCGCCGGCGCCGTCGTCGTCGCCGGATTCCAGGGCGTCGCCCAGCCGCATGCCGTCGGCGGCCGGGATCAGGCAGGCGCGTTCGGCGCGGGCACCGTCGATGGTGATCAGGCAGTCGAAGCAGACGCCGATACCGCAGAACAGCCCGCGCGGACGGCCTCCTTTGCGGGTGGTGCGCCAGTCGAGGATTCCGGCGGCGACAAGGGCGGCGGCGACGCTCTGGCCCGGCTCGGCCGGAACAGAGGTGCCACGGAAGGTCATCCGGTAGGTCACGGGGAAACTCCCTCGGCGTCCTGGGGCCGCTCCGGGAAGCGGTCGGGGGCGAACCGGGCCAGGTCGAGGTCCGGCCGCGTGCCCGCCAGGCCCTGGGCGATCAGCTTGCCGGTGCCGGCCGCCAGGCCGATGCCGGCGCCTTCGTGCCCGCAGGCGTGCCACAGGCCGGGGGCCCGCGGGTCGGCGCCGATGACCGGCAGGTGGTCGGGGCAGTACGGGCGGAAGCCGTGGTAGGTCCGCATCAGCCGGACCTGGCGCAACATGGGGAACAGCGCGGTGGCCTTGGCCGCGAGCGCACCGATCGCGGGCAGGGACACCGTGTGGTCGAACCCGACCCGCTCGCGCGACGCGCCGATGAGAATGGTGCCGCTGTCGGTGCCCTCCACCACCGGCGAGGTCTGCAGGGCGGCATCGGAACTGGCCACGTCGCCGACGTACTCCGCCGCGTACACCTTGTGCCGGATCGTCCGCGGCGGCAGCGGCTCGGTGACGAGCACGAAACCGCGCCTGGGGCGGACCGGCACGGACACGCCCGCCAGCGCCGCGACTTCCCCCGCCCAGGTGCCCGCCGCGTTGAGGACGGCGCCCGCGGGGATGTCGCCCGCGGTGGTGCGTACTCCGGTGATCAGACCGCCACCGCGGAGGAACCCGGTCACCTCGGTGCCGGTACGCACCCGGGCGCCCAGGTCCCGGGCCAGCCGCAGCAGGTGCGCCACCACCAACATGGGCTGCACCTGGGCGTCCTGGGGGTAGAACGCGGCCCCGGCGAGGCCGTCGGACACGTGCGGCTCGTAGTCGTGCAGGTGCGCGTGGTCGACGTCCTGGACCTCGACACCGCTGGCACGCTGGTGGGCGCCCCGCTCCCGCAGCGAGGCGAGGCCCTGCTCGGTCGCGGCCACGACGAGACCGCCCTTGGCCTCGAACTCCCAACGGCCGGCGTGCTCGGCCAGATCCTCCCGCCAGATCTGCTGCGAGTACAGCGCCAGGTCGAGTTCGGGACCCGCCTCCTTGTCGGAGACCAGCAGGTTGCCCTCGCCCGCGCTGGAGGTGCCGCTCGCGACGGCACCGCGCTCGACGACGACCACGCGCAGCCCGGCGAGCGTCGCGAAGTACGCGGCCGCCGCCCCTACGACCCCCGCCCCGATGATCACGAGGTCCGGGCTCCCGGAGTTCACCGTCCGGTGGACGGCTCCCGGGGGGACGGCGCTCACGACTCCTCCGAGCCGCTGGCCCACAGCCCCCGGACGTGGCCGATGTGACGGCACATCAGTTCCTCGGCGCCCGCCGTGTCGCGGGCCTCGACGAGGTCCATCAACTCGTGGTGCTCGACTGCCGAGTGGCTCAGCCGGCCGCTTTGCAGCAGCGGGACAAGGCCCAGCAACCTGGTCTGGGTGCGCAGGTCGGACACCACGTCCACCAGGTGCCGGTTGCCGCTGTAGCCGAGCAGGGTCAGATGGAAGACGTGGTCCGCCCTGACGTAGCCGACCAGGTCGTCGCGTTCGACCGCGTCCACGATGGCCTGCGCCAGTTCCCGCAGCGCGGGGAAGTCCTCCTCGGGGATCACCGGGACGCAGGCGCGTACCGTCGGCGGCTCGATCAGCAGGCGCACCGCGGCCAGGTTGTCGAGGTCCTGCTCGGACACCTCGGTGATCCGGAAGCCCTTGTTGGGCTGGGCGACCACCAGACCTTCCTTGACCAGGTCGAGCATCGCCTCCCGGACGGGAGTGGACGACACGCCGAAGCGCGCGCCGAGGGTGGGCGCGGAGTAGACCATGCCCGGCTCCAGTTCGCCGGAGATGATCGCGGCCCGCAGCGCGTCCCGGACACGTTCGCGCAGCGTCTCCCGCTGGCCCAGGCTCTGCAGGTTCGGGGTGGAAGGTACGTTCACAGCAGGAATCCTGCGGGGAAGGGGTCGCTCGGGTCCAGGTGGAACTGCGAGGTCCCGGTGACCCAGGCGCGTCCGGTGATGGCGGGCAGCACTGCGGCGTACGGCCCGACGGTGGTCTCGTCGAGCAGGCGCCCGGTGAAACGGGTGCCGATGAAGGACTCGTTCACGAACTCCTGCCCGACGGCGAGTTCGCCGCGGGCGTGCAGTTGCGCCATCCGCGCGCTGGTGCCGGTGCCGCACGGCGAGCGGTCGAACCAACCCGGGTGGATGGCCATCGCGTGCCGCGACAACTCGGCGGTCGAGCCGGGGGCCTTGAGATAGACGTGGTGGCACCCGGCGATGTCCTCGCGCTCCGGGTGGACCGGCAGATCCGTGTCGTTGACGGCAGTCATGATCGCCAGTCCGGCGGCCAGCAGGTCGCCCGCCCGGGCCCGGTCGAACGGCAGCCCGAGATCGGCGAGTTCCACGATCGCGTAGAAGTTGCCGCCGAACGCGAGGTCGTAGCGCACCTCACCGTAGCCGGGCACCTCCACGGCGGCGTCCAGCGCGTGGGCGTACGACGGGACGTTCTCGATGGTGACGGAGGTGGCGGCGCCGTCCTCGACCGCCACCGAGGCGACGACGAGTCCGGCGGGGGTGTCCAGCCGGATGGTGGTCACCGGCTCGGTGACGGCCACCATCCCGGTCTCGACCAGGACGGTGGCCACGCCGATCGTGCCGTGGCCGCACATCGGCAGCAGACCGGAGACCTCGATGAACAGCACGCCGTAGTCCGCGTCGGGGCGGGTCGGCGGCTGGAGGATCGCGCCGCTCATGGCGCCGTGCCCGCGCGGCTCGTACATCAGCAGCGTGCGGATGTCGTCGCTGTTGTCCATGAACCAGCGCCGGCGTTCGGCCATGGTGGCGCCGGGGATGGTCCCGACGCCACCGACGATGACGCGCGTGGGCATGCCCTCGGTGTGCGAGTCCACGGCGTGGAAGGTGCGGCGGGACCTCACTTGTAGCCCTTGGCGAGGACCGCCTCGGTGTCGGCGGTGATCCGGGCGATCAGCTCGGGCGCCAGCGGCAGGCGCGGCGGCCGGCAGGCGCCGCCCTTGAGACCGGCGATGTCCATCGACAGCTTGATCGACTGCACGAACTCGATCTTGGAATCCCAGCGCAGCAGGGGATGCAGGTCGCGGTAGATCGGCAGTGCCCGGGCGAGGTCGGCGGGGTCCCCCGACGTGGCCAGCCGGTAGAGCTCGACCGTGTCCTTCGGGATCAGATTGGGGTAGCCGGCGATCCAGCCGACCGCGCCGGCCATGCCCAGCTCGAGCAACACGTCGTCGGCGCCGACGAGGATGTCCAGGCCGGGCGCCAACTCGGCGATCTGATAAGCCCGGCGGACGTCACCGGTGAACTCCTTGACCCCGACGATCGCGCCCTCCTGGAAGAGCTCCGCGAGCAGTTCGGGGGACAGGTCGACCTTGGTGTCGATCGGGTTGTTGTACGCCACGACCGGCAGACCGACCTTGGCGACCTCGCGGTAGTGCTCCACCACCGCCGCGCGCTCCGCGCGGTAGGCGTTGGGCGGCAACAGCAGCAGGGAGGTGGCTCCGGCGGCGGCGGCCTGCTCGGCCCAGCGGCGTGCCTCCAGCGCGCCGTACGCCGCCACACCCGGCATGACCCCGAATCCGTCGGGCGCGGCCTCGACCGCGGTCTCCACGACGCGGGCCCGCTCCTCGGGGGTCAGGGTCTGGTACTCGCCCAGCGAACCGTTGGGCGTCACACCGTCGCAGCCGCCGGCGGCCAGAAAGCGCACGTGCTCGGCAAAGGCGTCGTAGTCGACCGACAGGTCGGCGTGGAACGGCAGGGCCGTGGCGACGTGAACTCCGTGCCAGGGCTTCGCGGGAATGGTCATGCTGAGGCTCCTCTGGGGGCTGTGGGGAAGCTAGTGCCGCGACCGGCAAGGTTTGCCCGGTAGCGAGGTGTCCTGGTGGGAGTGGCCGCAAGGCGGCCGGAAGCCCTCGTAGTGGGTCTACTCGGGCTTTCGGCCAACGCGGCGGGCGCGCGTGCCAGGGCGGCGAGCGGGGCAAACCTTGCCGGGAGGGGCACTGGTCCATGCGATGTCACATCGCATGGACACGGCTGCTTTCCGGGGTCGGCTGCTCCCCAGGTCGTTACTGGTCGGCCATCCACTTCTCCAGGCCGTCGGCGTCCAGCGGCAGCGCGCGGGACAGCACCTCCGACCCCTCGGCAGTGACCAGCAGGTCGTCCTCGATGCGCACACCGATCCCGCGCAGCTCCGGCGGCACGGTCAGGTCGTGGGCGTGGAAGTACAATCCCGGCTCGACGGTGAGCACCATCCCCTCACCCATGATCGCCTGCTGGTATGCCTCGGGGGTGGCCTGGGCGCAGTCGTGCACGTCGAGGCCCAGATGATGGCCGATACCGCAGATCAGGTAACGGCGGTGGTGCTGGCCGGCGTCGGACAGCGCCTCGTCCACGGAGACCGGCAGCAGGCCCCAGTCGTCGAGCCCGCGCGCGATCACCTCCATGGCCGCGTGGTGGAAGTCGCTGAAGCGGTGGCCGGGACCCACTGCCGCGAGCCCGGCCCGGTGCGACTTCTCCACCAGGTCGTGCACCTGGCGCTGAGCGGTGGAGAACCGTCCCGAGGCCGGGAACGTCCGGGTGACGTCGGCGGTGTAGTGGCTGTCGACCTCCACCCCCATGTCGAGCAGCAGCAGTTCCTCGGGGAGGACCGGGCCGTCGCAGCGCACCCAGTGCAGGGTGGGCGCGTGCTTGCCGCTGCCGACGATCGACGCGTAGCCGGGGCCGTTGCCGTAGGCGCGGGCGTACCGGTCGAAGGTGCCCTGCAGCCAGCGCTCGCCGCGGCCGGCGATCGCGGCCGGGATCTCCCGGACGACCTCGGCGAACCCCTCGACGGTGCGGTCCACCGCCCGCCGCAACTGCCCTATCTCCCACTCGTCCTTGTACATCCGCAAGGCGGCCAGCGTCCGGGCGACCTCCTGGTCGGCCGACACCTCGTCGCTCAACTGCGACAGCGGCCGCACCTCGATGCCGAGCACCCGCGCCCAGTCCTCGGGTCCCGGCGCGGCCCCGACCCACAGCTCGCCGTAGCGGGCGCTGGAGAAGAAGGCCGGATCGCCCGGGTAGGCCGGCGGCGGCACGTACAGGACGGCGTCACCGGAGCGCACCACCACGACGGCGTTCTCGATCGCGCAGCCGGTCAGCCAGTAGAAGTCGCTGTCCGGGCGGAAGTCGTACGTGGCGTCGTTGCTGCGGATCGGCGCCTCGCCCGCGGCGACCACGACGGTGCGGCCGGGCAGCGCCTCGGCGAGCGCGGCCCGGTGGGCGGCCGCGGCCTCGGCGGCGCCGGGGACGACCGAGGGCGTGCGGTCCGGGGTGTCCCACTGCGTACCCATGTACGCGGTGAACGCCGGGACTTCGGTCAGCTTGGGGGGCCTGTGGTCACTCACCGGTGATTCCTCCTCCTGTGTCGCGCACCATGTCGCCGAGCCGGGTGAACACCCGCTCGTCGCCGATGCCGTCGTGTTCGTACTCGTTGGTGACCCAGATCTGGGTGCCGCCGACCCGGCCCGCGGTGTCCAGTTGCAGTCCGGCGTCCGCGTACATGTCGTCGAGGTAGACGGCGGCGGCGACCGGGACCTCGTTGCCGGCCAGCCGGTCCGGGTCGTACAGCGGCGGCCAGCTCTCCCGCTCGGCCAGCAGCTCCACCGCCCCGCGGAACGGGCGCAGTTCGGTGATCTCCTCGAACATCCAGGGATAGATCATCTCACCGGTGAACAGCAGCGGCCTGGCGTCCTCGGCGAACTGCGGGTGCCGGGACCGCTCGGCCTGCGCCGCCCAACCGGTCGGGCCGGCGCCGTGCCCGTAGATGCTCTCCTGCATGGCCGCGAACAGCGGGTTGTCGCTGTACGAGGTCCTGGCCAGCACCTGGTGCAGGAAGGTCGCCGACAACTCGTCGCCGCTGAAAGCCTCGTCGAGCAGCCAGTGCAGGCGCTCGTGGCCGGGCTTCATCCCGAGGTCGACGCCCAGCGACTGCAGCCGCCGGACGGTCAGCACGTCGCCGTCGGGCAGGCGCACCTCGCGCTCGGACAGCCGGTCGGCGATCCGGGCGACCTGCTCGGCCAGGTGCGGGTAACGCCGGTGGAGGATCGCGTTCTTGGCCGCCACCCGCGGGTAGGTGCGCCGGTAGACCTCGGCCGCCGACGGGTCGAGTCCGGGCAGCCCGCCCGTGACGTAGCAGGCGCTCAAGCCCTCGGGGGCCTGCGACAGGTACGTCATGGTGAGGAAACCGCCGTACGACTGGCCGAGCGTGGACCAGCGCCGGCCGCCGTAGACGGTCCGGCGCAGGTGCTCGTGGTCGGCCACGATGGCGTCGGCCCGGAAGCAGGCGAGGAAGTCCGCGCCCTCGCGGGCGGTCGCGAACGCGCTCATCCGCCGGCCGTCGATCCGGCTGCTGCGGCCGGTGCCGCGCTGGTCGACCAGCACCACGCGGTGGGTCTTCAGCGCCACACCGAGCCAGCCGTTGCGGTCGAGCGGGCGCGGGCCCTTCCCGCCGGGGCCGCCTTGCAGATAGACGAGGCAGGGCAGGTCCTCGCCGGCCCGTACCGGATCGGCGATGTCCCGGACGAACAGCCCGATCGTGCCGCGCCCGGGATCGGACCAGTCCAACGGCACCTCGACGTGCCGCTCGTGGACCCGCATGCCGGGGATGGTGTAGGTGATGGTGCCGCTCACGATGGTGGCAGCCCTCCTTCGGCGCTCCCGGTGGCCCGATCGCACCCGCTCTGATCTGTGAAGACGTCAGCTGCCCACAAGTAGTATGTGGCATTGCACTGAACCATAGAGCCTGTGCTCGTGGAACGGCAATGGGCTGGCGGCGGTGATCGAGTCGGGCGCGGGGCAGGAGTGCCTGCGGCTGCGGGTGCGGCTTCAACTTCGGCTACTGAAACCGGCCGGCGGCCGGCGACGGTGCCATCGACGCCGCGGGTGCCGGGTCGGGGTCGGGGCCGGTGCCGTGGAGCGCGGCCGGGGCGGTCAGGACCGGGGCTTTTCCACGGCTGCGCGGATGGCGCGCATGATGGGGGCGACGTCAGCGGCGGTGAAGCCGATCTTGGTGTTGGTGCCGTCGCCCTTGATGACGAGCGTGACCGCGGCGACCGTGGTCGGGGTGAACCAGGAGCACGAGGTGGCCGCGGTGGCGAGCATCGTGTTCTCGATCATGTAGGTGTTGCAGATCGCGCGGCCGCCGTGCGGTCCGGGTTCGGCGTCCAGGGCGCTGGTGGTGATCCGGTCGCCGGCGCCGTCGTTCTTGACGGCCGGGGGCCGGTCGAGGGCGTCGTGCAGGTGGTCGGGGTCGAAACCGGTGCCGTTGACGCCGCTGTAGAAGATCCACGCGCCGTCGGGGCGGTCGTCGTAGTAGGCGTGCACGGGCGTGCCGGACACGTCGAGTCGCTTGGCGGACTGCTGGAGGTCGCCGTTCACCCGCTGTATGAGGCTCGCCGACGGTTGCCCTTGCGGGTAGCCGGCCGCGGTTCGCGGGGCGGTGAGCACGTACGAGGTGTCGCCGCCGCTCGCGCTGCCACCGGTACCGCCCGTGCCGCCGGCGCCCGTCGGGCGGTGCGTGGCGGCACTGTGCTGGGCCGTCGAGCCGGCGGGGGCGGCGGCCGCGTGGTGGGCGGGGCCGCAAGCCGACAACGGCGCGCAGGCCAGGGCCAGTACGACAGCGGTCGCTGTCCGTGTGCGCGGCGGGACGGTACGTACCATGGGTGGCCTCCTCGGAGCAGGACCCGTATTCAGGCGGGCGGAACCGGGGCGGTCGCCGGCCGAAGCCCTGGGGTTGCCGGCAAGTCTGGCAGCGGTACGCCCGCCTGGCAGCCTTTTCGTACAGCGCCGCTTCCCACCCCCCGGCAGCGGAGCTGGTGCCCCCCTGCGCGCGCGTGGCACGATGTCGGCCGAGCCGAGGAGGCAACGCTGATGGACCTCGATCCCAGGCGCCTGCTGGTCCTGCACGCGATCGCGCACCATGGCGGGCTCGCCCCCGCGGCGCGGGCCCTCGGCCACACCCGGTCGGCGGTCTCGCAGCAACTGGCCAGCCTGGAAAGGGAGGTCGGCCTCGCCCTGGTGGACCGGTCGGGCACGCAGCTGGAACTCACCGCGTCCGGACGGCTGCTGGCCGCCGCCGGCGAGCGCATCGCCAGGGAACTCACCTCTGCCGCCCAGCAGTTGGGTACGGCGAACCGCCATCTCGTGCGGGGCCCAGTGGTGATCGGCGCGCCGTCCGGAGTGCTCGCCCGGATCGCGGTGCCGGCGCTGCGGCTACTGGAACGGTGGTTCCCGCATGTCGAGCCGAGGTTCACCGAGACCTCCCCGCCGGAGGGCCTGCGGCAGCTGCGGCTCGGCGAGTTGGACGTCCTGGTCGTCGTGGACGACCGTGACACGGCGCTGCCGCTGCCACCCGCGGTACGCGCGCAGGTGCTGAGCGAGGACGAGTACCGCGTGGTCGTCCCGTCCGCATGGGGCACGCCGACCGCCGCCGAACTCTCCGGCCGCCCCTGGATCAGCGCCCCGGCCCACTCCGCGCGCGGCCGCGCCTTCGCCCGCTTCGCCGACGCCCACCAGGTCACGCCCTCGGTCGAACATCTTGCCGATCACGTGATAGCCGTCACGGCGATGCTGGCGGGGCAGGTCGGAGCGGCGGTGCTGCCCGCGTACCTCGCCGCGCGGCTCGACCAGGTCACGGTGACCGAACTGCCCGTCACCGGCAGCCAGATCACGCGGACGCTCTACCGCACCGGCCACGGCGACGGCGCCACCGCGGCCAAAGCGGCGGTCGACGCGCTCCAGCAGGCGGCCCGCGACCACGCCGAGGCCATCACCATGGCCGACCGCGGCAGCGGCGACATCATCATCCGTCCCCTGCGTGACCCGGCCGACCCGCTTCCAACGGCCCCCCGCCGTACGCCCGATCACCAGAGGTCCGTCGACTGAAGAGTGGAGTCGGCCCCTGTGATCGGCCGGTCGGCCGGCTGGGCCCCGGAGTGGGTGGTGCTGCTTCGGAGCGGCCGGGGCCGGGGCCATGGTCGGCGGTGCCGGTGGC
>NZ_JACEGK010000039.1:0-23775 GCF_056859195.1 Streptomyces sp. NH27 | reverse complement strand
ATCTTGGTGGGGTTAAAAACGAAGCGCGCGACGACCTGTCGCCCCGCACCCCTTGGAGGGTGCGGGGCGACGGCTCTGCCCGGTCCCCGAAGGCTCAGCTCAGGGTGAGCGAGGGCGGCGCGAGTTCCTCGCTGCTGCTCGGCGTCTCCTCGCGGCTCATGGCGCTGGGCCACCACATCCGGTGACCGATGTCGTAGGTCAGGGCGGTGACGAGGACGGAGCGCACCAGGAAGGTGTCGAGGAGCACGCCGAACGCGACCGCGAAGCCGATCTCCACCGCGAAGACCAGGGGCAGCGTTGTGAGCGCGGCGAAGGTACCGGCGAGCACGATGCCCGCGGAGGTGATCACGGCGCCGGTGGCGTCCAGGCCGCGCAGCGCTCCGCGCCGAGTGCCGTGCGCCCGAGATTCCTCGCGTACCCGCGTCATCAGGAAGATGTTGTAGTCGACGCCCAAGGCGATGAGGAAGACGAAGATCCACAGCGGGATCGCCGGGTCGGCTCCGGCGAACCCGAAGACGTGCTGGAAGGTCAGGGCGCTCACACCGAGCGCCGCCGCGAACGACAGCACGACCGTGGCGAGCAGGACAAGCGGTGCGACGACGGCGCGCAGCAGCAGGCCCATGATGAGTGCCACGACCACCAGGATGAGCGGGACCAGCAGGTTCCGGTCGTGGTCGGCCGCCCTGCCGTAGTCGAGGTTGATCGCGCTGCCGCCGCCGACCCTGGCGTCCGCCCCGGGCACGTCGTGCACCACGTCACGCAGCCGGTCGACGGTCGTGAACGCCCCCTTGGTGTTCGACGCGGCCGTCAGGGTGCCTTCCAGGTAGACGCGGCCGTCCTTGACCAGCGGCTCGGTGACGTCCGTGATCCCGGGCGTGCCGGCCACCGCCGACCGCAGCGGCGCCGCCGCGCCGGCGGCGCCGACGATCTGCACGGGGTCGCCGTCGCCGGCCGCGAAGTGCTGGGCCATCACCCGCTCCCCGGTGACGGCTTCGGGCGCGCTGGTGAAGGAGTCCTTCAGCTGCACGTCGTCCGCCTTGAACCCGATCAGGCCGAGCGCCAGGACACCGAGCACGAGCGAGGTACCGATCCAGACGGCGCGCGGCCGGCGGGCCACCACGCGTCCGATCCACGGCCACGTGCCGCGACCGGCCGGCCGCTCGGAGCCGAACGCCGGCCGGACCGGCCAGAACACCCAGCGCCCGAGGATGACGAGGAGAGCCGGAAGCAGCGTGACCATCGCCAGGAGGGCGCTCGCGACGCCGATGGCCATCGCCGGCCCCAGGCTCTTGACCGAGTTGAGCTCGGCTGCGAGGAAGCACAGCAGGCTCAGGACCACCGTCCCGCCGCTGGCGAGGACCGCGGACCCCGCGTGCCGCAGGGCGGCCGCCATCGCCTCGTGCCGGTCCTCGTGGCGGCGCAGTTCCTCGCGGTAGCGGGCGATGAGCAGCAGGGCGTAGTCGGTGCCCGCGCCGAAGAGCAGCACGGTGAGGATGAACTGGGTCTCCGAACTGACCGTGAGGCCCGCGTGCCGGGCGAACAGGTAGATCGCGCCCTGCGCGACGACCAGTGCCACGCCCACGCAGACCAGCGGGACAATCCACAGCACCGGGCTGCGGTAGGTGATCAACAGGATGGCGATGACGATCGCGACCGTGAGGTACAGCAGCGCCCTGTCGGTACCCGAGAACGCGTCGGCCTGGTCAGCGGCGTAGCCGGCGGGTCCGGTGACCTGCGCGTCAAGGTCGGGATGGGCGCGCAGGATCGACCGGATCTCCTTGACAGCGGTCGAGGTCTCGCTCGATCCCGTCTGCCCGCCGATCCCGGCCTTGATCGGGACGGTGACCTCGATCGCCCTGCCGTCCTTCGCGACCACCGGGCCAACCACGGGCCCGGTCACGTTCGCCAACCGCGCGAAGCGCCGGGAGTCTGCCGCGGCCACCGCCTGGTCCTGCGGTGTGACGGCGGTGCCCCCGGCGTGCTGGTAGACGACCACCGCGGAGCTTATGTCCGGCTTGAACTTCTTCGCTAGTTCGGCGACCTGGGTCGACTGGGCGCTCTTCGGCAGGAAGGTGGACACGTCGTCCTGCTCGACACTGCTGAACCTGCCGCTGAAGATGCCGCCGACGATTAGCAGGCCGATCCAGCACACGAGGACGGCCCACTTGGCTCTCCGGCCGGACGGGAACGTCAGAAGTCGCATGGGAGCTCCGTTGAAGGGTTCAAAAGAAAGAAGGGGGACCCCGGTGGATTGGTTTTCAGCCAGTTCGCCGTGCTCCGGCTGCTTTTGCCGTACTCCGACCGGTCTTGCCGTGCCTCAGTTCTGCTTGCTATAGAGGTGGAGGGTGAGAGGGGCGCACACGAGGGTGATGGCGGCGGCCGCGATGAGGGACCAGGCGACTGCGCCGCCGGCGCCGCCGGTGTCGTTCATCAGGTGCCTGGCCGCTGTCGCGACGTGGCTGAGCGGGTTGACGTCGACGAAGGCCCGGAGCCAGCCGGGCATGGTACCGGGTTCGACGAAGATGTTGCTGGCGAACGACAGCGGCATCAGTACCGCGTTGGCGATGCTGAGGACGACGGCCGGGTCGCGGACGAGCAGCGCAACCATGGCCCACAGCAGGGATAGGGCCAGCCCGAAGGCCACGACCAGGGCGACCGCGGCGAGCACGCCCGACACGCCGCCGTCGGGGCGGTAGCCCATGATCAGCCCGAGGACCACCACCATGGCGGAGGCGAACACGTAGCGGACGGCGTCGCTGAGCAGGCCGCCGAGCACGAAGGCGCCCCGCCAGATCGGCAGGCCGCGGAAGCGGTCGAAGGCTCCGCTGCGCACGTCCTGAGCGAGCCGGGCGCCGCCGTACATAGTGACGATCGCGATGCTCATGCTGAGCACGCCGGGCAGCAGGACCTTGAGGTACTCCCCCGGCGACGAGCTGATGGCGCCGCCGAACAGGTAGGTGAAGAGCACGGTGATCAGCAGCGGGATGGCGATCGAGTCCACGAGCTGCTTGGGATCGTGCTTGATCTTGAGCATGGCGCGCCGACCGAAGATCGCGGACGCGGCGAGGGCCCCGGCGCGGCCGTGCGACCGGCCGACGACGAGCAGGGCGTCGATCGGATCGGTCTGCGCCTCGGCGAGGCGGGTGACCGCGGCAGGGGTGCTCATGCGTTCACGTCCTCTTGGCCCGCGGTGGCCTGCGCGGCCGGGACGGTCGAGGTGGTCGGGCCGGCGGGGTGGCCGGTCAGGGCGAAGAACGCCTCGTCCAAGCTGGGCTGGCCGAGGGAAACCTCGGCGACGCCCACCTGGGCCTCGGCGAGCCGGGTCATCGCGTGCCCGACCAGCCG
Organism: Streptomyces sp. NH27; assembly: GCF_056859195.1. Taxonomy (NCBI): domain Bacteria; kingdom Bacillati; phylum Actinomycetota; class Actinomycetes; order Kitasatosporales; family Streptomycetaceae; genus Streptomyces; species Streptomyces sp. NH27. Next base: position 20,430 of record NZ_JACEGK010000039.1, on the reverse strand, counting down.
GCCCACGTCCGTCGCGTCCGCCGAGGTGGTCAGCGGCGCGGACAGGGCGAGCGGGTCCGCGCCGAGGCGTACCGTGCCCTGCAGGGCACCGGCCAGGATCTCCTGCGCCCGCGGGCGCTGCCCGCCGTCCAGCAGCCGGATGTGCAGGGTGCCGGAGCCGACTTGGGCCTTGAGCTGGGTGCTGGTGCCCTCGGCCACGACCCGGCCGTGGTCGATGACCGCGATCTGCTCGGCGAGCTGGTCGGCCTCCTCCAGGTACTGCGTGGTGAGCAGCACCGTGGTGCCGGCCGCGGCGACCCGGCGGACCAGGTCCCACACCTGGTTGCGGCTGCGCGGGTCGAGACCGGTGGTCGGCTCGTCGAGGAAGAGCAGGTCAGGAGTCACGATCAGGCTGGCCGCGATGTCCAGCCTGCGGCGCATCCCGCCCGAGTAGCCGCTCACCGCCCGCCCGGCCGAGCCGGACAGGTCGAACGCGGCTAACAGGGCGTCCGCCCGCTGCCGGCCTGCGGCCCGGGACAGACCGTGCAGCCGGCCGAGGATCAGCAGGTTCTCATATCCGGTCAGGTCCTCGTCGAGGGACGCGAACTGGCCGGTCACCGCGACCCGGGCCCGGATTGCGTCCGCCTCGGTCAGCACGTCGTGGCCGAGGACCCGGGCCGTGCCGCAGTCCGGCCGGGCCAGCGTGGCCAGGATGCGGATCATCGTGGTCTTGCCTGCCCCGTTGGGGCCAAGGAACCCGAACACCTGACCGCGCCGGATTGTGAGGTCGATCCCGTCCAAAGCCCGGTTCTCCCGGTAGACCTTGACTAGGCCGGACGCCTCGACCGCCGGATGGCCCCCAACCACACTGTTCTTTGACATGATGTCAAATTAATCTAGCTCTTGCAGGTTGTCAATGTTATTGCGGAACGGATAACATCAAGGGAAATGGTTGATTCGCCCGACAACATCACGCCGACCCGCCGCCGCCGGTCCGACGCCCGCCGCAGCATCGACGCCATTCTCAACGCGGCCCGGATCGTGCTCGGCGAGCGTCCCGACGCGAGCATGGAGGACATCGCCACCACGGCCGGGGTCACCCGCCAGACCGTCTACGCGCACTTCCCCTCGCGGGACGCCCTGGTCGCAGCCCTCATCGAAGCCGCGGCCGCGGAGTACCTAGCCGCGTTGGACGACGCAGGTCTCGACACGGCCCCGCCCGCCGACGCGCTGGCCCGTTTCCTCGACGCCGGCTGGCAGTTCCTGCGCCGCCACTCCTTCCTGCTCAACGCCACCGCGCCGCGGGCCACGCAGCCCAACCGCAACGCCCTGTCGGGCGTCGTGCCCCCGCGGCTCGAACGGCTCATCCAACGCGGCCAGCTCGCAGGCGATTTCGACGCGTCCCTGCCCGCCGGCTGGCTCGCCGCCGCCATCATCGGACTGCAGCATGCCGCTGCGGCGGAGGTCACCGCCGAGCACCTGAGCGCCCGCAGGGCGGCGGTTTTGTGCCTGGAGAGCGCGCTGCGCCTGTGCGGAGGCAGCGGCAGGTGACGGCAACCCGAAGGCGCCCCGGGTACCGCCGGCCGGGAGTCATGGAGCCTCGGAGAGGTTGTCATCGATGAGTGCGAATATCTGGTCGTCGGTTGCCGAATCGAGGGCCACGTCCGTCCCCTCGGCGGCTGGCGCCCCGGCGTCCGGGCGACCGTCGTTCCATCGGCTCAGCAGCGCCTGGAGGCGCCGGGTGACCCTCACCCGCAGGTCTTCGGCCGGCACGTCCCGTAGCAGCGCCCGCTCCAGGCTCTCGATCTCGTCGAGCACCGGCTCGGACCTCGGCGCCGCGTCGGCGGTGAGCCTCGTGCGCAGGTAGCGTGCGAGCTCGGCCGGAGTGGGATGGTCGAAGACCAGAGTCGCCGGAAGCTTGCAACCGGTCGCGCCGGCCAGCCTGTTGCGGAGGTCGACGGCGGTGAGGGAGTCGAGCCCGAGGTCCCGGAAAGGGCTGTCCGGGTCCAGGCTCTCCGCGTTGCCGCCGCCCAGCGCGACGACTGCGTGCGACCGGACGAGCTGGAGCAGGAACTGCTGCTGCTCGGCTTCGCTCAGCGAGCTCAGCTGCCGCGCTACACCGGTGGCGGGGTCGGCCGTCGCGATCCGGACTCGGACCGGCGCGTTGACCAGACCGCGCCACAGCGCCGGGAGGTCGCCGTCGCGGGCGAGGCTCCGCAGCCGGCCGGTGCGGACACCGGTCGCCAGCAGGAAGGGCTCGGCGGAGCTGCGTGCGGCGTCGAAGAGCGCCAGCGCCTGCGGAGTGGGCAGCGACGTGAAGTACCCGGTGATGCGTGCTCGGCTGGAGCTGGTGATGGCGGCGGTCAGCGCGCTGGTCTGCGCCCACAGGCCCCACGCTATCGACGTCGCCGGCATGCCCATTGCCCGCCGGTGACAGGCGAGCGCGTCCAGGAACACGTTCGCGGCCGCGTAGTTGCCCTGCCCTGGCGAGCCGGTCAGCCCGGCGCCCGAGGAGAACATGACGAACTCGGCGAGGTCGGCCTGCGCGGTGAGCTCGTGCAGGTGCAGGGCCGCGTCGACCTTGGGCCGCATCACCGCGTCGATCCTGTCCGGGGTGAGCGAGGGCAGGATCCCGTCGTCAAGGACGCCGGCCGCGTGCACCAACGCCGTCAGCGGGTGCTCGGCCGGAACCGCGGCCAGCGCCTCGGCAAGGTCGGCCCGGTCGGCGACATCGCAGGCGACCATCTGCACACTGGCGCCCAGCTCGGCCAGTTCGGCGCGGACCGTGTCCGCACCCTCCGCGGCGGGCCCGCGACGGCTCAGCAGCATGAAGTGCTTGGCCCCCCGCTCGGCGAGGTGGCGCACGACAAGGCCCGCCAGGGTCCCGGTGCCGCCGGTGACGAGAACCGTCCCGTCGGGGTCCGGCGCCGGCGGCACGGTCAGCACGATCTTGCCGACATGCCGGGCCCGACTCATGAACCGGAACGCCGGTATCGCCTGCCGGACGTCCCAAGTGGTCAGCCGCGGCAGCTCCAGCGAACCGGCGTGGAACAGCGCCATGATCTCGGACAGCATCTCCCCGATGCGGTCCGGTCCCGCCTCGTTCAGGTCGAACGCCCGGTAGCGGACCCCGGGATGTACGGCGGCGACGTCACCGCTGTCACGGACGTCGGTCTTCCCCATCTCGACAAGCCGCCCGCCGGGCCGCAGCAGCCGCAGCGAGGTGTCGACGAAGTCCCCGGCCAGCGAGTTCAGCACGACATCGACGCCCTGGCCGCCGGTCGCGTCGGTGAACCGCTGCTCGAACTCCAGCGTGCGGCTCGACCCGATGTTCGCGTCGTCCAGCCCGGCGGACCGCAGGGCCGGCCACTTGCCCTGGCTGGCGGTCGCGAACACCCGCGCGCCGCGGTGCTTCGCGAGCTGTACGGCGGCCATGCCGACCCCGCCGGCCGCCGCGTGCACGAGCACGGACTCGCCGGCGCGCAGCCCGGCCAGATCGAAGAGCGCGTAATACGCGGTGAGGAATGCCGCCGGCACCGAGGCGGCCTCCTCGAACGACCACTCCCGCGGGATCCTGGCGAGCAACCGGTGGTCGGTCACCGAGACCGGGCCGAACGCGTGGCTCATCAGGCCCAACACCCGGTCCCCAGGCACCAGGTCGGATACGTCGCTGCCGACGGCGGTCACCGTTCCCGCACCCTCGCCGCCGAGATCCGCCTCGTCCGGGATCAACCCCAGCGCGACGACCACGTCGTGGAAGTTGAGCCCGGCCGCCCGCACTGCCACCCGTACCTCTCGCGGGCCCAGCGGGGCGGCCGGCTGCGGGCAGCGGACCAGCGCCAGTCCCTCCAGAGTCCGGGTGCCGGTGCATTCCAGCCGCCAGGCGGCCGTTCCGGCCGGCGGCGTCAGGCTCTCACCGCCGTCGGCCCGGGCCAGCCGCGGCACCAGCAGTCCACCGGCTCGGACGGCGACCTGGGGTTCCCCGCAGGCCACTATCGCCGCCCACAGGTCGCCGTTTCCGGCGTCGTCCGGGCAGCTGCCGTCGTCGACCAGGACGAACCGGCCCGGATGCTCGGTCTGCGCCGTGCGCGCCAGCCCCCACACGCCGGCCGACACCAGGTTCACGGCGCCCTCCCCGTCCCGTGCCGCCACCGCGCCCTGCGTCCTGATCACCAGACGGCCGGCGCCGAGGTCGTCGTCCGCCAGCCACTCCTGCAGCACGCTCAGCGCGGCCGCGGTGACCGTCCGGGCGCGAGCGGCCAGGCCGACGTCCTCGCTGCCGGGGGCGGGCTCGGCCCACCCCGGGTCGCACCACACCGCGAGGTCGGGCGCGGGAGCCCCTTCGGCGATCGCCGCACGGAGCCCTCCCAGGTCACGGTACTCGCTGACGACCGCGCCGGAGTCGCCGAGCCGCCGCGCGACCGCCGCGCCCTCCCCCTCCGCGCCGAGCACCGCCCATCGCAGCCGCTGCGCGGCCGGCACGGATTCGGGTCGGGGGGCGGGTATCCAGTCGAGCCGAAACAGCGCGTCGCGCAGCGCGGCCGAATCCGACGCGCGCAACTGCTCGGCCGACACCGGCCGTACGACGATGGCTCCGACCGAGACGACGGGCCGCCCGTCGAGGTCCACGGCCGTCAGCGCCACCCGGTCCTGGCCGGCCCGCCGGATCCTGACTCGCAGGTCGGCCGCACCCGAGGTGACCAGTGCCACCTCGCTGAACAGGAACGGCAGCCAGAACCCCTGACCCGACGACGAGCCGTCTTGCGACATGAGCATGCCGGCCACCTGCGCCGCCGCGTCCAGCAGGGCAGGGTGGACCCCGAACCGCCCGGCTTCACCGCGCTGCAGGGGCGGCAGGCCGACCTCGGCGAACACATCGTTTCCCCGCCGCCATGCCCGGCGGATCCCGCGGAAGGCCGCTCCGTAGCCGTAGCCGCGCTCCGCGTAACCCTCGTAGAGGCCGTCGGTGGGCAGCGGCTCCGCGCCGGCCGGCGGCCAGACCATCAGGCCGCCGAAGTCCCCAGCGGCAGGCGGGCCGGTCAGCTCGCCGACCGCGTTCGACGTCCACTCGCCGTCGACGGAGGTGTCCTCCGGCCGCGAGTACACCGCCACCTGGCGCTTGCCCGCCTCGTCCGGGGCGCCGGCCACCACCTGGACCTGGACCGCACCCGCCGTCGGCACCACCATGGGGGCTTCCAGCGCCAGTTCGTCGATCCCGGAGCAGCCAGTCTCGGTCGCGGCCCGCAGCGCGAGCTCCACGAACGCCGTGCCGGGAAGCAGCACCTGGCCGTCGACCACGTGGTCGGCCAGCCACCCGTGGGTTTGCGGCGACAGTCGGCCGGACAGCACCACCGCGCCGCTGCCGGCGATGTCGACGGCGGCTCCGAGCATGGGGTGCTCACCGGCGCGCAGCCCGGCCTTCCCCAGGGCGTCGCCGGACGGCGCCACGGGGTCCTGCCAGTAGCGCTGCCGCTGGAAGGCGTACGACGGAAGGCGGACGGGGCCGTTCCCGCGGTGGCCGAGCACACCCCGCCAGTCGACCGGCACGCCGCCGACGTAGGCTCGCGCAGCCGAGCCGAGGAAGTCGTCCAGGCCGCCGCGGTCGCGGTGCAGCGTGCCGAGGACGACCGCGTCGGCGTCCGCGTCCGCGATCGTCTCCTCCAGTCCCATGGTCAGCACCGGGTGTGGGCTCGCCTCCACGAACAGCTCGTAGCCCCGCTCGATCAGCGTCCGGGTGACCTCGTCGAAGCGCACCGGCAGGCGGAGGTTGCGGTACCAGTAGTCCGCGTCCAGCCCGGAGGTGTCCAGCTGCCCACCGGTGACCGCCGAGTAGAAGGGAATCCGCGAGGGGCCGGGGGTGATGCCGTCGAGCTGCGCAAGCACCTCGTCCCGGATCCGCTCGACGTGCGGCGAGTGCGAGGCGTAGTCGACCGGCAGCCGCCGTACCCGGACCTCGGAGTCCTGGTACGCGGCGACCAGTTCGGCCACGGCGGAGCTGTCACCCGACACCACCACGGAACCGGGCCCGTTCACGACGGCGATCGCCAGCCGGCCCTCCCACCGGGACAACTGCGGCTCGGCCTCGTCGCGCCCCAGGCCCAGCGAGGCCATCGCCCCCTGCCCGGCCAGCGCCACCAGGGCGCGGCTCCGCAGTGCCACCACCCGCGCCGCGTCCGGCAGCGAGAGTCCGCCCGCCACGCAGGCGGCGGCGATCTCGCCCTGGGAGTGCCCGACCACCGCGGCGGGCACGATTCCCGCGTGCTGCCACAGGGCGGCCAGCGACACCATGACTGCGAACAGCACCGGCTGTACGACGTCCACCCGGTCCGGATCCGGGGCGCCGGGGGCCTCCTGGAGAATGTCGCGCACCGACCAGCCGGTGAACGGGGCCAGCGCCGCGTCGCATTCGGCGAGCCGGTCGCGGAACACCGGAGCCGCCGTCAGCAGCCCGAGCGCCATCCCCCGCCACTGGGACCCCTGCCCGGGGAAGACCAGCACCGCCTCGGCGGAGCGGGTGCGGGCCGCGCCCTGGACCAGTCCCGCCACGGGCTGCTCGGCGGCCAGCGCGTCCAGCCCGGCGAGCAGTTCGGGTCGGGTTGCACCGAGCACCACGGCCCGGTGGGACAGCGCCGAGCGCCGCACCAGCGAGCCCGCGACGTCCCACGGGTCCAGGTCGGACCGGGCCCGCAGGAACTCCGCCAGCCGCGCGGCCTGCCCGCGCAGACCCTGCTCGCCCCGCCCCGACAGCACCCACGGCACCGTTGCGGCCTCGGCCGCCCCCTCGCCGGCCGGCGGCTCCGCGGGGGGCGGCTGCTCCGGCTCGGGTGCCTGCTCCAGGATGAGGTGGGCGTTGGTGCCGCTGATGCCGAAGGAGGACACGCCGGCCCGGCGTGGATGCCCGTTGCTGGGCCACGGCCCCGCCTTCACCGCCAGCTCCACCGCGCCCGCCGACCAGTCCACGTGCGGGCTCGGCTCGTCCACGTGCAGTGTCGCCGGCAGCGTTCCGTGCCGCATCGCCAGCACCATTTTGATCACGCTCGCCGCACCGGCCGCCGCCGAGGTGTGGCCGATGTTCGACTTCACCGACCCCAGCAGCAGCGGCTGGCCCTGCGCGCGGCCCTGCCCGTACGTCGCCATCAGCGCCTGCGCCTCGATCGGGTCGCCCAGTGATGTCCCGGTCCCATGCGCCTCGACCACGTCCACCTCCGGCGCGACCACACCGGCACGCGCCAGAGCCGCCTGGATCACCCGCCGTTGGGACGGGCCGTTCGGCGCCGTCAGCCCGCTCGACGCACCGTCCTGGTTCACGGCCGAACCCCGGATGACAGCGAGCGCCCGGTGTCCGCGGCGCCGGGCTTCGGACAGGGTCTCGACGAGCAGTAGGCCGACGCCCTCCCCGAACCCGAACCCGTCGGCGGTGGACGCGAATGCTTTGCACCGCCCGTCGACCGACAGCGCGCGCATCCGGCTGAACTCGACAAACACCTGCGGGCTCGACATCACCGCCGCGCCGCCAGCCACCGCCATCGTGATCTCACCCGCCCGCAGCGCCTGACACGCCTGGTGCAGCGCCACCAGCGACGACGAGCACGCCGTGTCGATGGTCACGGCCGGGCCCTCCAGCCCGAACACGTATGCCAGCCGCCCGGACACCACGCTCGGGGTGGTGCCGGTAACGACGTAACCCTCCATGCCCTGCGGGTAGTCCGAGGGGCCAGCGCCGATGTAGACCCCGGTCCGGCTGCCCTTCAGGGCCGCCGCGTCGACCCCGGCGTCCTCAAACAGCTCCCAGCACGTCTCCAGCAGCAACCGCTGCTGCGGGTCCATGGAGAGGGCCTCGCGCGGGGAGATCCCGAAGAAGGCCGGGTCGAAGTCCGCCACCCGGTCCAGGAAGCCGCCCTCACGGACGTACGACGTTCCAGAGTGGTCGGGGTCAGAGTCGAACAGCCCCGACAGGTCCCATCCCCGGTCCTGCGGGAAGCCGCCGACCGCGTCGCGGCCCTCGGACATCAGCTGCCACAGGTCCTCCGGCGAGGCCACACCCCCCGGATAGCGGCACGCCATGCCCACGATCGCCACCGGCTCGCGCAGCTGCGCCTCAAGCTCGTCGTTGCGCAGGCGCAGCCGCCGGGTCTCCTTCACCGACGTCCGCAGCGCACTGGTGATCTCTTCGATCGATGCGGTCATTGGGGCCCTCACTCCTCGGTGCTGTATACGGAGCGGATGAGTTCGTCCACGTCCATGGCGTCGGCCGCGTTGATCTCGTCGTCGCGGTCTCGCTGACCGTCATCGCCGTCGTCCGCCGTCTCCTGCACGTCGTCGGCCGAGCCGACCTGCTCGTTTAGCCAGCGCGCGAGTTCGGTGGAGGTCGGGCGGTCGAAGATGAGCGTGGCGGGTAGCCGCAGGTTGGTCGCCACGGCGAGCCGGTTGCGCAGTTCGACCGCCGTCAGCGAGTCGAACCCCATTTCGAGGAACCCGCGGTCGACGTCCACCGTGCTCACCGAGCCGTGGCCCAGCACCGCGGCGGCCTGCTTCCTGACGAGGTTCACGAGCGCCTGCCGCCGCTCGGCCGTGGACATCCCGGCGAGTTGGCCGGCCAGCCCTACGGCGGCGGTGCCGCTGTCGCCTGTGGCTCGGTCCGGCCGGCTGCGGCGCGGCACCAGCAGGCGCAGCACGGGCGGCAGCGTCCCCTGGCCGTCCTGCGCGCGCAGCGCCTCACGGTCCATGTGCGCCGCCACAACCAGCGGCTCGCCGGTCTGCACCCCCTGGTCAAACAGGGCCAGGGCTTCCGCGGCGGACATCGCCTGCGCCCCGGCCCGGGAGAGTCGCTCACGGTCCACGGCGCTCATGCGGCCGGTCAGTGCGCTGTCTGGCGCCCACAGACCCCAGGCGATCGACGTGGCAGCCTGACCGCGCGAGTGCCTGACCGCGGCGAGCGTGTCGAGGAACACGTTGGCCGCACCGTAGTTGGCCTGTCCGGGATTGCCGAGCAGCCCGGCCGCCGACGAATACATGACGAACATGCCGAGGTCGAGACCGGTGGTGAGCTCGTCGAGGTGCACGGCGGCGTCGACCTTGGGACGCAGCACGGGCGCCAGGCGCTCACCGGTGAGGGAGCCGAACACCGTGTCGTCCAGCACCCCCGCCGTGTGGACCACCGCGGTGAGCGGGTGATCCGCCGCGATCCTGCCCAGTAGGTCCGCCAGGGCCTCTCGGTCGGCGATGTCGCAGGCGGCCAGTCGTACGTCGGCGCCCAGCTCGGCGAGTTCCGCGCGCAGTTCCTCGGCGCCCGGCGCGGTGGCACCCTGACGGCTCACCAGCACGAGGTGGCGCATCCCCCAGGGGCCCACCAGGTGTCTGGCCACCAGAGCGCCCAGTGTTCCGGTGCCGCCGGTGATCAGTACCGTGCCGGCGGGGTCGGGAACGGGCGGGATCGTCAGGACGAGCTTGCCGACGTGCTTGGCCTGGGCCATGTAGCGGAACGCCTCGGGCGCGTCCCTGACGTCCCAGGTGCGAACGGGCAGCGGCTGTATGGCGCCGTCCCGCAGCAGCCGGACAACGTCGGCCAGCATGGTCCGGATCGTCTTCGACGTGGTGTCCGGCACCAGGTCCACCGGCCGGTACACCACACCCGGACACGCGACGGCGACATCCTCGGGGTCCCGGCGGTCGGTCTTCCCCAGTTCGATGAAGCAGCCGCCCCTGGGCAGCAGACGCAACGAGGCATCGATGAGTTCGCCGGCCAGCGAGTTGACAACCACGTCGACCCCCGCGCCGCCGGTGGCGGCGAACACCTCGTCGGCAAACGCCACGTCCCGGGACGAGGCGATGTGGGCGTCGTCCAAGCCCATCCGCCGCAGCGCGTCGTGCTTGGCCGGGCTGGCAGTGGCGAACACCTCAGCGCCCAGGTGGCGGGCGATCTGGACCGCCGCCATGCCAACTCCGCCGGCTGCGGCGTGGATGAGGACCCGCTGCCCGGTCTGTAGGCATGCCACGCCGTTCAGGGCGAAGTAGGCGGTCAGGAAGGCCGAGGGGACCGAGGCCGCCTGCTCGAACGACCAGTCCTGGGGGACCTGGACCAGCCAGCGGTGGTCGGTGACCGCCTCGGTGCCGAACGCGCGCGGCATCAGCCCCATGACCCGTTGCCCGGGCTTGAGTCCGGTCACGCCGGGACCGGTCGCCTGGACCACGCCGGCCCCTTCCCCGCCGAGGAACAGGCCGTCGTCCGGCGGCAGCCCCAGGGCGACCAGGAGATCGTGGAAGCTGATCCCGGCCGCGCGGACCCGCACCCGCACCTGGCCCCGTGCCAGCGGCTCCCCGGTCTCCGGGCAGGCCGCCACGGAGATGGCATCGAGCACGCCGGCCGGGTCCGGTTCGAGCCGCCACCGGCCGCCGAGCGGTGCGGTGAGCCTGCCCCGCGGCGGGCGCGTCACCGACAGCCTCGGGATCAGCAGGGTGTCCCGCCGGACCGCGATCTGCGGCTCATCACCGGAGAGCGCGTGTGCGAGTGCCTCCGTGCCGCCGTGCTCGTCGAGGTCGGCCAGGACGATCCGGCCCGGGTTCTCGGCCTGCGCCGAGCGAACCAGCCCCCACACCGGAGCCGCGGCGAGGTCGTGGACATCGTCGGACAGCCCGACCGGGAGCGCGCGGCAGGTGACCACGACCAGCCGCGTTTCGACCGTCCGGTCGTCGGCCAGCCACGCCTGAACCTCGCGCAGCACCGTGCCGGCCAGGTCGAAGGCCGCGCCGGGCAGCCCGGCACCTGCCGCCGTCGCACCGGGGAGCACCGCGGTGCGCGGGGCCGGCGCGCCGTCGGACAGCGCGCCAAGTAGGGCAGCCACGTCTGGGTACGAGCGGGTTGGGATCCCCGACGCCAGCAGCGAATCGGCCAGGCCGGAGGCGTCCTCGCCCAGTACGGCCCAGCCGCCGGCGACACGGTCTTTGGGCGTCGTCAGCGGGACCCAGTCCAACTGAAACAGGGACCTGCCGGCCGGACTCGCCGCCGCGGAGAGCTGCTCGACCGCGACCGGCCGGGTGACCAGGCGTTCGATCACCAGGACCGGCTCTCCGGTCTCGTCCGCGGCGGTCAGCGCCACCGCGCCCGAACCGGCCGGCGCGATGCGCACCCGCAGGGAGCGCGCACCGGGCCCGAACAGTGACACGCCGGCCAGGCTGAACGGCAGCCGCACCGCCCCGTCGGCGCCGTCGCCCTGCCCTGCGGTGGGGACGAGCACCATCGCGTGCAGCGCCGCATCGAGCAGCGCGGGGTGCATGCCGTACCGACCCGCCTCCTCCTGCACCTGGGAGGGCGGCGACACCTCGGCGAAGACCTCGTCGCCGCGCCGCCAGGCCCGGGCCAGGCCCTGGAACGACGGCCCGTAGGTGTACCCGGCCTCCGCTCCGGCGGCGTAGAAGGCATCCTGCTCCATCGGCACCGGCTCGGCGCCGGGCGGCGGCCAGACGGCCAGCGCGTCCGGGGCGTCGCCGCCAACCGGCGCCAGGACCGCCGACGCGTGCCGCGTCCACTCGCCGTCCGCGCCGTCCGGCCGCGAATAGACGACCAGCGACCGGTACCCCGAGCCGTCGGGCGCCCCGACCGCCAGTTGCAGGCGCGCCGGATCGTCGCCGTGCAGCAGCAGCGGCGCTTCCAGGGTCAGTTCCTCGACCCGCGGGCAGCCCGCCTCGGCGCCGGCCCGCAGAGCCAGCTCGGCGAACCCCGTCCCCGGCAGCAGGCACACCCCGTTGACCGCGTGGTCAGCCAGCCACGGCCGGGTGCCGGCCGACAACCGGCCGGTGAGCACCAGGCCACCGGTGTCCGCGAGTTCCACCGCGGCACCGAGAAGCGGATGGTCCGGCGCCTCCACGCCGAGTGCCGACGGGTCTACGGCAGTGCTCTCGTCGTCCATCCAGAACCGCTGCCGGTCGAAGGCGTACGTGGGCAGCGGGACCTGCCGGGCGCCGGGGGTCAGCGCGGACCAGTCAAGGTCCGCGCCATTCACCCACGCCTCGGCCAGCGAGGCGGAGAACCGGGCCATGCCGCCATCGTCGCGGCGCAGCGAACCCACCGTCACCGGCTCGGCGCAGTCGCCCGCCGACGCGGCCGTGCCCAGCACCGCGGCGGTCAGTACCGAGTGCGGGCTCACCTCGACGAACATGGTGAAGCCGTTGTCGAGCAGCGCCCGGGTGGCGCGCCCGAACAGCACCGGCTCCCGCAGGTTGCGGTACCAGTACTCCGCGCCCAGTTCCGTGGTGTCGGCGGGTTCCCCGGTCACCGCGGAGTAGAACGGTATGCGCGAGCGCTGAGGGGAGATTCCGTCCAGTTTCGCCAGCAGCTGCTCGCGCAGCGGCTCGACCTGCGGCGAGTGCGACGCGTAGTCGACCTCGATCCGCCGGATCCGGATTGCCTGCCGCTCGCACTCGGCGGTCAGTTCGTCCAGCGCGTCGGTGTCACCGGCCACGACGACCTGGGACGGGCTGTTGACGGTCGCGATCGTCAGCTGCTCCTGCCACGGGGCGAGCAGCTTGGCCAGTTGCTGCTCGTCCACCTGCAGCGAGGCCATTCCTGCGGATCCGGTCAGCCGGGCCAGCGCCACCGCCCGCACAGCCACCACCTTGGCGGCGTCCTCCAGGGACAGCACGCCGGCCACACAGGCGGCGGCGATCTCACCCTGGGAGTGCCCGACCACCGCGGCGGGGTTCACACCGAAGTGCTGCCACAGGCGTGCCAGCGAGACCATCACCGCGAACAGGGCCGGCTGCACCACGTCGACCCGGTCCAGGCCCGGCGCCCGGTCCGATCGGCGGAGCACCTCGGTCAGCGACCAGTCGGTGTACGGAGCCAGCGCCCGTTCGCACTCGGCGATGTATCCGGCGAACTCCGGGCTGCCGTCCAGCAGTTCGGCGGCCATTCCGGGCCACTGGCTGCCCTGTCCGGGGAAGACGAAGACGACCCGCGGCTTGCGCTGCGCGATTCCGCGCACCAGCCCGGGGCCCGGCTCGTCGTCGGCCAGCAGGGCCAGCCGGCCGAGGTAGTCGTCGCCGAGCACCACCGCGCGGTGCGGCAGCGCCGCACGCGAGGAGGCCAGCCTCCATCCGATATCGCACGGCTGCGGAGCGGACTCGTCAGCGAGCAGCCGGCTCAGCTTGCCGGCCTGCTGCCGCAGCGAGGCCGGGGACGCCGCCGAGACGGGCCAGAGGACCGGCGCGGCCGCCGGGCCGGAGCCGTTGCCGCCCGCCGGTCCGGAATCGGTGACGCGCGCCTGCTCCTGCTCCTGGGCCGGCGGCTGTTCGAGGATGAGGTGCGCGTTGGTGCCGCTGACCCCGAACGAGGACACCCCTGCACGCCGCGGGTGACCGCCCTCGGGCCACGGCACCGCCTCCACCGCCAGCTCGACCCGGCCGGCCGACCAGTCCACCTGGCGGCTCGGCTCGTCGACGTGCAGCGTCGCCGGCACCACTCCGTGGCGCATCGCCAGCACCATCTTCATCACACCGATCGCGCCCGCGGCCGCCTGCGTGTGACCGATGTTCGACTTCACCGACCCCAACAGGACCGGCCGGTCCTGCGCGCGGTCCTGCCCGTAGGTGGCCAGCAGCGCCTGCGCCTCGATCGGGTCCCCCAGCGTGGTCCCCGTTCCGTGCGCTTCCACGACGTCCACGTCACGCAGCGTCAGGCCCGCGTTTGCCACCGCCTGCCGGATCACCCGCTGCTGGGAAGGCCCGTTGGGCGCGGTCAGCCCGTTCGATGCGCCGTCCTGGTTCAGCGCCGAGCCCCGGATCACCGCGAGCACCTCGTGCCCACGGCGCCGGGCCTCCGACAGCGGTTCGACCAGCAGCAGGCCCAGGCCCTCGGCAAAGCCGGTGCCGTCCGCGGCCTCGGCGAACGCCCGGCACCGCCCGTCCGCCGACAGCGCGCGCTGCCGGCTGAACTCGACGAAGACCTTCGGGCTCGATATCACCGCGACCCCGCCGGCAACCGCCATCGAGCACTCGCCCGCGCGCAGCGCCTGGCACGCCATGTGCAGAGATACCAGGGACGACGAGCACGCCGTGTCGACCGTGATCGCCGGGCCCTCCAGCCCGAACACGTACGACACGCGCCCCGAGATCACAGCTGGCGTGCCGCCGGTCACCGCGTACCCCTCGGCGCTGTGTGGAGCCATCGTCGCCCCGGTCGCGTAGTCCGTCGGGCCGGCACCGATGAACACACCGGTACGGGTGCCCTTCAGGCTCAGCGGGTCCATCCCGGCGTTCTCGAACAGCTCCCAGGAGGTCTCCAGCAGCAGCCGCTGCCGGGGATCCATGGTCAGCGCCTCGCGCGGGGAGATCCCGAAGAAGTCCGCGTCGAACTCCGCCACATGGTCGAGGAACCCGCTCTCACGAACGTACGACGTACCCGGCTGATCCGGATCCAGGTCGAACAGCCCGGGCAGATCCCATCCGCGGTCCGCCGGGAACCCGGACACCGCATCCCGGCCCTCGACCAGCAGGCGCCAGTACTCCTCCGGCGTCGTGACCCCTCCGGGCAGCCGGCACGCCATCCCCACGATCGCCATCGGCTCGTCGACGGCGGTGACGTTCTCGACCGTCACGGCCGGCGCCGTCGCCGCCACGGAACCGGCCGAGCCACCGGGGGCGAGATCCAGCAGACAGCCCGCGACGGCGGCAGCGGTGGGGTAGTCGAACGCGAGGGACGACGGCAGGCGCAGCCCAGTGGCCGCGTTCAGCCGGGTCCGGAACTCGACCGCCGTGACGGAGTCGGAGCCCATCTCGGTGAAGGGCCGGTCGGGGTCCACGTCGCCCGCGCGGCTGTACCCCAGGACGGCCGCGGCCTCGGTCCTGACCAGGTCGAGGACCGCCCACTCGCGCTCGAACTCGCAGGTCCGCGCCAGCAGCCGGGCGAGCGCGCTGTCCCCGGCCTCCTGCTCGCCGGCGCCCGTGACGCCCTGGACGTCCGGCAGCTCGTCGAGCAGCGGCCGAGCGCGGGCCGCGGTGTACAGCGGCGCGAACCGCTCCCACTCCACGTCGGCGAAGGCCACGGAGGTCTCGTCCTGGTCGAGCACCTGCCGCAGCGCCCGCAGCGCCTGACCGGAGTCCAGCAGCGGAAGGCCCTGCCGTTCGGACTGGCTGGTGAACAACTCCCGCACCGCCGGATCGTCGGTGTTCTCCCCGAACGCGTTCCAGAAACTCCAGGCGACGGTGGTGCCGGCCTGGCCCCTGGCGCGGCGCCGGGCGGCCAGTGCGTCCAGGTGGGCGTCGGCGGCGGCGAACACGCCGTTCTCCGCCGCGCCCCAGATGCCCGCGACCGAGGAGAACATGACGAAGGCGTCCACCGGGTCCTCGCCCAGCAGTTCGTCCAGGACCCGTGCACCGGTCACCTTGGCGCGCAACATGCCGGCCAGCTGCGCCGGCGTCGTCCCGGACAGCGGGCCGGGCTCGGATACGGCCGCCGCGTGCACGACCGTACGGACCGGCCGTCCGGCGGCCCGTGCCTCGCCCAGCAGGGCTGCCATCGCGGCCCGGTCGGCCACGTCGCAGGCCGCCATCGTCACCGACGTACCGGACTCGACAAGTTCCGCCTCCAGTTCGGCCGCGCCCGGGGCGTTGCGGCCCCGCCGGCCGGCGAGGATGACGTGCTCCGCGCCGGAGTCCGCCAGCCACCGGGCCAGGCACCGGCCGAGCCGGCCGGTACCGCCGGTGACCAGCACACTGCCGTGAGGCCGCCAGACCCGCACCACGGGCCGGTCGGCCACCGCATCGCGCACCAGCCGCCGTACGTACACGCCGCTGTCCCGCACGGCCACCTGGTCCTCGGCGCCCAGGCCGCCGCCCAGCACCGCGCACAGCCGCCGGAGCGCGTCCTCGCCGGGTGTGCCCGGAAGATCGACCAGGCCACCCCAGCGTTGCGGGATCTCCAGGCCCGCCACCCGTCCCATGCCCCAGACCTGGGCCTGCACGGGCGACAGCGGGTCGCCGCCGTCCGCGGCGACCGCGCCGCTGGTCGCCAGCCACATCGGGACGTCGGCCGGCACGTCGCCGAGCGCCTGCACGAGGGCCAGGGTGGCGGCCGTACCCGCCGGGATGTCGGGGAAGTCCCGGTACGGGCGTTCGTCCATGGCCAGCAACGACAGCACTCCGGCCGCGTCCGCGGCCGCCGCGTCCCGGAGCAGGCCGGCGATGTGGTCTCGGCCTTCGTGCGCCGGGTCCAGGCTGAGCCGCGTGACGTCCGCGCCCCGTTCGGTCAACGCCCGGCACACGTCCGCCGCGCGGTCGAGGCCCGGGCTGGTGCCGGGAGCCAGCACCAGCCAGCGTCCGCTCAGTTGCGGCTGCGCGGGGTCGGCGGCGGGCTGCCAGTCGACGCGGTAGCGCCAGGCGTCGAGTTCATGGGCGGCGATGTCGGGAATCGCGGCCGGCTCGGCGTCGGACCCGGTGAAGACCTGCTGCCAGTCCACGTCGGCGCCCTGGGTG
Source organism: Streptomyces sp. NH27 (assembly GCF_056859195.1). Taxonomy (NCBI): domain Bacteria; kingdom Bacillati; phylum Actinomycetota; class Actinomycetes; order Kitasatosporales; family Streptomycetaceae; genus Streptomyces; species Streptomyces sp. NH27. Next base: position 3,984 of record NZ_JACEGK010000039.1, on the reverse strand, counting down.
TACGCCTCGGCGAGGGAGGTCAGGAAGCGTCCGGTGCCGCCGTCGTTCCTGCGCAGCGTGCCCAGCGCCCTCGCTTCGCTGCCGGCCCGCTCGGCCGTCTCCTCGATCGACGACGTCAGCACCGGGTGCGGGCTCGCCTCGATGAACAGGCGGTGGCCGTCCCCGAGGAGCGCGCGGACCGACTCCTCGAACCGCACGTGTTGGCGGAGGTTGTAGTACCAGTAGTCCGTGCCGAGTTCGGTGGTGTCCAGCAGCCCCCCGGTGGCCGAGGAGTAGAACGGCGCCTTCCCCTTGAGGGGCGTGATCCCCTTGAGGACGTGCCCGAGCCGCTCGCGGATCTGCTCCACGTGCGGCGAGTGCGAGGCGTAGTCCACGTCGACGCGCTTGAACCGGGTGCCGTCGCCCTGGCAGACGTCCGCCAGTTCGTCGAGCGCGCCGACCTCGCCGGCCACCACGACGCTCTGTGGCCCGTTGACCGCGGCGATCGACAGGGCGCCGTCGAAGGGGCGCAGCATCGCGGTGGCCGCCTCCGCGCCGAGGGCGACCGAGGCCATGCCGCCCTGGCCGGACAGGCGCGACAGTTCGGTGCTGCGCAGCGCCACGACGCGGGCCGCGTCACGCAGCGAGAGCGCGCCGACGACGTGTGCGGCGGCGATCTCGCCCTGCGAGTGGCCGACCACCGCGGCGGGCACGACCCCGTAGGAGCGCCAGAGTTCGGCCAGCGAGACCATCACGGCGAAGAGCACCGGCTGGACGACGTCGACCCGGTCGAGCGGGGCGGCACCTGGCTCACCGCCGATCACCGCGCTGAGCGACCAGTCGGTGAACTCGGCCAGTGCCTCCCCGCACGCGCGCATCCGCTCGGCGAACGCCGGCTCGGCCGCCATGAGCTCGGCGGCCATTCCCTGCCACTGGGCGCCCTGCCCCGGGAACACCAGAGCGGTCCTCGGACCGTTCCCGGCCGCACCCTGGATCAGGCCGGCGGCGGTCCGGCCGTCCGCGAGCGCGCTCAGGCCGTCGACGAAACCCCCGGCGTCACCGGCCAGCACAACGGCGCGGTGCGCGGTCGCGCGTGGCAGCGCGGCCAGGGAGGCGCCGACGCCAAGCGGGTCGAGCCCCTGGCCGCGCGTGGTGAAGTCCCGTACCGCGGCGGCGCGGGCCCGCAGACCGGTAGCGCTGGCGGCGGACATCACCCACGGGGTGGCCTGCTGGTCGCCGCCGATGTCGGCGGCCTCGCGATACCAGAAGCGGCGGCGCTGCCACGGATAGCCCGGCAGGCTGACCGGCAGGCGCGCCGCTTTGGCCGGCGCGGGCACGGCGCCGGTCACGAGCAGCTCGGCCACGGTGCCGGCGAGCCGGTCCACCGGGTCGCCAGTGTCTGTCCGGACCCCGAACCGGTCAGCCAGCGGATCGGGCAGGTCCCGCAGCAGGACGTCGAGGAGCGCGTCCACGCCCGCGGACGCGATGTCGTCGGCGAGGCCCTGCGGCTGCTCGGCGGGCCCGCGGCCCGTACGCCGCACCAGGTCGTCGGGGGACGCGGCAGGGCCCGAGCCGTCGGCCGACACCTCGGGTATGCGGCCCGGCCGCAGCTCGACGCCGGAGGTCTGCCAGGCGGCCAGCCGCAGCGCGTCCTGGAGGTCCAGCTGCCCGGCGGCCCAGGCAGCGCCCAGCCGGCCCGCGCCCTCGCCGACCACGGCTTCCGGCGCCAGCCCGACGTCGGCCCACAGCCCGACCGCCGCGACGTGGTGGCACAGCAGGTAGGCCGCCGGCAGATCGGCCGACGGCTCGGCGAACGGGTCGACGGTCGCACCGGTCAGCGCTGTGAGGCGCTCGGCGCAGGACCGGAGGGCGCCGGCGTACTCCGGCAGCCCCGCGAGCCGGTCGCGCAGAGCGGCGGACGGCGGCTGCGCGCCGAACCAGAACCCGACAGTGCGCGTCGCCCCGTCGGGTGTCTGCCCCGTCGTGACGGCCGGCGAGCTGTTCCCGCGAGCCGTCGCTTCCAGGGCCGTCGCAACGGCGGTGGCGTCTTGGCCGGTGACGGCGAGCCGGTGACTCAGCCAGGTGCGGCGGTAGGCGGCGGTGTGGACGATGTCGTCCAGGTCGGTCGGCGCCTCGCGCAGCCGGGCGGCCAGCCGGCCGGCGGCCGGGCGGCGTGCCGGCTCCGCCGCGGCGGTGACCCGGAGGAGGTCGGGCTCGCGGCGGGCCGGGACCGCGGCCGGCTCCGGAACCTCCGGCGGCTGCTCGACGACCACGTGCGCGTTGCTGCCGCTGAACCCGAACGAGCTCACGCCCGCCCGACGGGGATGGTCCCGCAGCGGCCACTGCTGGCGCTCTGTCACCACCGAGACCGGCAGGCTGTCCCAGTCGATGTACGTCGACGGCCGGTTCAGCGGGTGCGGCGGAAGCTCACCGTGGTGCAGCGCGAGGACCACCTTGAGCAGCCCGGTGACGCCGGCGGCGGCCTCCAGGTGCCCGATGCTGGCCTTGGCCGCGCCGATCAGCAACGCCTCGTCCGCCGCACGCCCGGGTCCCAGCGCCTCGGCGAGAGCGCGGACCTCGATCGGGTCGCCGAGTGACGTTCCGGTGCCGTGCGCCTCGACGTAGTCGATGTCGCGCGGCGCCCAGCCCGCGGCCGCGACCGCCCGCTTGATGACGGAGACCTGCGCGGACGCGTTGGGGACCGTCATCCCGCCGCTGGCACCGTCCTGGTTTACCGCAGTGCCGCGGATCACCGCGTAGATGCGGTCGCCGTCCCGCTGCGCCGCGCCGAGCGGCTTGAGGATGAGCGCCGCCGCCCCCTCGCCCCGGCCGTAGCCGTCGGCGGTGTCGTCGAAGGTCTTGCACCGGCCGTCGGGGGCCAGTGCGCCGGCCCCCGACATGGAGACCGACACCGTGGGGGCGACGATCACGTTGGCCCCGCCCACGACGGCGATCTCGCAGTCGCCCTGGCGCAGACCCTGGCAGGCCAGGTGGACCGCGGTGAGCGACGACGAGCAGGCGGTGTCGACGGCGATGCTGGGGCCGCTCAGTCCGAGGAAGTACGACAGGCGTCCGACGGCTCCGGCGAACGTCGTACCGGTCCCGTAGAAGTGGTCGACGTCGGCCATGTCGCGGGTGAGCAGCTGCTGGTAGTCGGCGGTGTTGAGGCCGCAGTAGACACCTGCGGCCCTGCCGTCGAGCGCGGGCTGCCCGCCGTCCTCCAGTGCCTCCCAGGCGACCTCGAGGAGCAGGCGGTGCTGCGGGTCGAGCGACTTCGCCTCGCGCGGCGAGACACGGAAGAACTCCGCGTCGAACCCCTCCACGTCGTCGAGGAAACCGCCGCGGGTGGGGACGCTGGGCCCGGCCTCGGCCCAGATCGGGTCGGCCCGGCGGCCGGCCGGCAGGTCGCGGACGGCGCTGCGGCCCTCGGTCAGCAGCGACCAGAACTGCTCGGGCGAATCCGCGCCGGGCAGCCGGCAGGCCATGCCGATCACCGCGACGGCGTCGTCCTGCGCCCCGCCGTCATCGGCCGAGGCGCCGGACGAGGTGTCCGGCGCGAAGGTCCGGGGAGCACCGCCGGCGTGCGGGGCGGCCTCGGCCAGGAACTCGCCGAGTGCCTCGATCGTCGGCTTCTCGAAGACGATCGTCGCAGGGAGCTCCAGGCCGAACTCGGCGGCCAGCCGGTCCCGCAGCTCGACGGCGGTGAGCGAGTCCAGCCCCTGGTCGAACAGGCCGCGCCGGCGTGCCAGCGGTTGGTCGCGTGACAGCCCGAGGACCGCCGCGACGTGTTCCTCGACGCGCCGCGTCGGACCGCCGTGCGCCTGTGGCCTCCTGACGGTGGGAGCGGGCGCCGCCGTCGGGGCCGGCGCGGCCTGCGGACGGCGGGCGCCCGGGGCAGCGTCGTCGGCCGGGCGCGCGATCATCTCGCTGACCACCCTGCCGTCGGCGTCGAGCACCCCCAGCCGCAGCTGCGCCGGCGCCGCAGCCGCCGGGCCGGGCCCCTGC
>NZ_JACEGK010000038.1:0-23939 GCF_056859195.1 Streptomyces sp. NH27 | reverse complement strand
GGGGTGCGGCGCGACGGCATCCTCATCGACCCCGGGCACGACTTCGGGAAGAACACGCGGCACTCGCTGGAGGCGACGCGGCGGCTGCCCGAGATGACGGACACCGGGTGGCCCGTCCTCGTCTCGCTCTCCAACAAGGACTTCGTCGGGGAGACGCTGGACCGCCCGGTCAAGGAGCGGCTGATCGGCACGCTCGCGACCACCGCGGTGTCGGCGTGGCTCGGGGCGCAGGTGTACCGGGTCCACGAAGTGCCGGAGACCCGGCAGGTCCTGGAGATGGTCGCCGCGATCGCGGGCGACCGGGCGCCGAAGGTTGCGCGGCGGGGGCTCGCGTGACCCTCCGGGGTGGTGCGATCTGTCGGTTCAGGGACCACCTGTGAGTGGACGGTTGCGCGCGCAGGTGGTCCCTGAACCGGCAGAACCGTCCACCCCGGAGGGTCAGGGGCACCCGCTTACGCGCTCTCCTTGGTGACTCTGTCGACCGCGTCGTCGACGTCGTCGGTGACGTGGAAGAGTTCGAGGTCGGCCGGGGACGCCTTGCCCTCGGCGACGAGGGTCTTGCGGACCCAGGAGACGAGGCCGCCCCAGTAGTCGCTGCCGAAGAGGCCGATCGGGAAGCGGGTGACCTTCTTCGTCTGGACGAGGGTGAGCGCCTCGAAGAGTTCGTCGAGGGTGCCGAAGCCGCCGGGAAGGACCACGAACCCGCGGGCGTACTTGACGAACATGGTCTTGCGGACGAAGAAGTAGCGGAAGTTGACGCCGATGTCGACGTAGGGGTTGAGCCCCTGCTCGAAGGGCAGCTCGATGCCGAGGCCGACGGAGACCCCGCCGGCTTCGAGCGCACCCTTGTTGGCCGCCTCCATGGCGCCGGGGCCGCCGCCGGTGATGACGGCGAAGCCGGCCTCCGCGAGGGCGCGGCCGATCCGCACCCCGGCGTCGTACTCGCGGGAGTCGACGGAAGTGCGGGCGGAGCCGAACACGCTGACCGCGGGGCCGAGTTCGGCGAGCGCGCCGAAGCCCTCGACGAACTCGGACTGGATACGCAGCACCCGCCACGGGTCGCTGTGCACCCAGCCGGTGGCGCCCCGGTCGATGGCGCCCCGGCTGTCCAGCAGCCGCTGGTCGGTGGTGCCGGACAGCACCTGGCCGCGTCGGCGGATCACCGGCCCGGTGTGCCGTTCAGGCCAGCCCTTGCCCTCCGGGCGGCCCTCGGCGGCAGCGTTGGCAGCGGCCGCGGCGTCCTGCCAGTCACCGGAGTTCCCCCCCGCATCGTCTGGGTCGCTTGCGTCTGTTGTCATACCCGCAGCGTACGCATCAGGGCGCCGTCGACGGCGCCAGCGGGACCGCTCGCGGCGCTTCCAGTCGCCCGCTGAGCCAGGTCAGGGCGCCGGGGAACATCCGGCTCCAGGTCTTCCAGTTGTGCCCGCCCGCGGTCAGCTGGACCGTGCTGACGGTGCCGGGCGGCCGTACCGCGTCGGCGATCGCGTCGGCGAACTTCGGCGGGCTCTCCCGGTCCTGGAGGCTGGACTCGACCAGGATGTGGGCCGCCGGGCGGCCGTTGCGGGCCAGCCACAGCGGGTTGCGCACCCCGTGGCCCGGGTCGTCGGGGGCGAGCGCGGCCGCGGCGGCGAACCGGTTCGGGTAGTCCAGGGCGAGTCTGGCCGCGCAGTAGCCGCCGGTGGATATGCCCATCACCGCCCAGCCGCCGGGGCCGGGCAGGGTACGGAAGTTGGCCGCGACGGTGCTCGGTACGTCGTCGGTGAGCCAGGTGGCGACCTTGCTCTTGCCCGGCACGTCGGCGCAGCCGGTGTCCACCCGGTCGGGGGTGATGGTGGGCAGCACGAGGATCGCGGGTTCGGCCCGGCCCGCCGAGATCTCGCCGGCCATGATCCGGCCGATCCGCATGCCGCGCAGGAAGCTGTGCGGGGTGCCGGGTATGCCGTGCAGCACCTCGATCACCGGGAAGCGGGTGTGGGCGTACTCCTTCGCGGTGTACTGCGGCGGCAGCCAGACGATCACCTCGCCCTTGGTGTCGGAGTGCCAGCCGCGCACCGTGGCACGGCGGAATCCCGCGGAGTACGAGCCGAACACGACGTGGTAGTCGGGGACGGCGGGTGTCACGGCCGGGTGGGCGGCGGAGGCGGTGCCGCCACCGCCGCTGTTGGCGTCGCCGAGCAGGTCGGCCCACGAGGCGTAGAAGCCGTACTGGTTGTTGACCAGGACCATCATCAGGCAGATCGCGGTGGCCTGACAGAGCAGGATCATGCCCACCCGGGCCGCGGCACGCACCGCGCGGGGGCCTCGTACCTTCGACCACAGCAGCAGCGCGGCCGTCACCGCGCCGGCCGCCGCTATCAGGAGCACCACGGCGAACCACGTGCTGGTCAACCCCATGACCGCGTCCTCTCCCCCCGAACTTCGCCCGGATCGGGCGTATCCGATCACACCATGGCGGATGGGAGGATGCGCGCGCACCCCGGTTCGGTTGCTCGGACCGCCCGGACTATGGGGTGAGCCACTCCCGGAGCTTGCGCTCGGCCTCCTGTACGGCGGCGATCCGGACGTTCTCCTCGCGGGTGTGGGCGAGGGTCGGGTCACCCGGACCGTAGTTCACCGCGGGCACGCCGAGCGCGGAGAAGCGGGCCACGTCCGTCCACGCCTCCTTCGCCGCCGGCGGGGTGCCGATCGCCGCGACGAACGCGGCCGCGGCCGGCTGCGACAGGCCGGGCAGCGCGCCCGGGGCGCTGTCGGTGAGCACCACCTCGAAGCCGTCGAAGATCTCGCGCACCCGGTCCAGTGCCTCGGCCTCGCTCTGGTTCGGGGCGAACCGGTAGTTGACGGTGACCGCGCAGGTGTCCGGGATCACGTTCCCGGCGTGGCCGCCCTCGATGAGTACCGCGTTCAGGCCCTCCGGGTAGACCAGGCCGTCGATCTCCACCCGGCGCGGCTCGTACGCCGCCAGCCGGGCCAGGATCGGGGCGGCCTTGTGGATGGCGTTCTCACCCAGCCAGCTGCGGGCGGAGTGCGCGCGGCGACCGGTGGTCTGCACCCGGACCCGCAGCGTGCCCTGGCAGCCGCCGTCCACCCGGCCGTCGGTCGGCTCCATCAGCACCGCGAAGTCCCCGGCGAGCCAGTCCGGATGGCGCTCGGCGAGGCGCTTGAGCCCGTTGAACTCGGCGGCGATCTCCTCCGCGTCGTAGAACACGAAGGTCAGGTCGCGGTTGGGCGCCGGCAGCCCGGCGGCCAGCTTCAGCTGTACCGCCACGCCCGCCTTCATGTCCGAGGTGCCGCAGCCCCACAGCACGCCCTCGGCGTCCAGCCGCGACGGCAGGTTGTCGGCGATCGGGACCGTGTCCAAGTGGCCCGCCAGCACCACCCGTTCGGCACGGCCCAGTTCGGTCCTGGCCACCACCGCGTTTCCGTCCCGGTGCACCCGCAGATGCGGTTGCGCCTTCAGCGCCGCCTCCACCAGGTCGGCCAGTTCCTGCTCCGCCCGGCTCACCGATTCCACGTCCACGAGCTGCGCCGTCAACCCGGCGACGTCCTGCTCCAAGTCCAACACGGTTCCCATCCTGCCAGCGTAGGTGTTCCCCGCGCAGTGCCCGGTCGGGTGGTCCCGGGACGGCGGCACGGGGCGGTCGGGCGGATCGGGGGTCCCAACTTCGGTAGGGTGCGGGCGTGCCCGAGTCGCCGTCCCCAGCGAACGAGAAGAACAAGCGCGGCCGCGGCTGCGGCCTGCGGTTCACCGCGGGATTCATCGTGTTGCTCGCCATCGCGGGCTACATCGCCTACCGCTTCGAGAACAACAACAACCCGGCGGCCGCCGGCTGCACCGTGAAGACGGACGGCAACGACCTGACCCTCGACCAGGATCAGGCGGCGAACGCCGCGACGATCGCGGCCGTGGCGATGTCCCGCGGCCTGCCCGAGCGCGCGCTGACGATAGCCCTCGCCACGTCGATGCAGGAGTCCCGGCTGGTGAACCTCGACAACGGGGACCGGGATTCCGTCGGCCTGTTCCAGCAGCGCCCCTCGCAGGGGTGGGGCACCGCCCAGCAGATCCAGGACCCGGTGTACGCGTCGAACTCGTTCTTCGACAGCCTGGTGAAGATCAAGGACTACACGCGGCTGCCGCTGACCGTGGCCGCGCAGCGGGTGCAACGCAGCGGCTACCCGGAGGCGTACGCGAAGCACGAGGCGGACGCCACGATGCTGTCCGCCGCGCTGACCGGGCGCGACGAGGCGGCGCTGAGCTGCACCACCGGCGCGAACACCGCCTACAGCGCCGGCGGGCGGCTGGGCGACACCGCGAAGGTGACGGCACGGCTGAAGCGGGAGTTCGGCAGCCAGGTACGGCCGCGGGACGACAGCACGCCGCGCACCGTGGCGGTGCCGTCGACGCCGTCCGGGGGCGCCGCGGCGGGCGCCGGCAAGCAGCGCGGCTGGGCGCTGGCGCAGTGGGCGGTGGCGCACGCGCACGACCTGAAGGTGGAGCAGGTGAGCTTCGGGGACAGGCGTTGGCAGGCGGCGAAGTCCGACAAGGGGTGGCAGAAGACGGCGCCGGCCAAGACCGGTACGAACGCGAAGGGCGCCTCCGCGCCGGCCGCGGACACGCTCGTGCGGATCACCGTCGCCCGGTAGCCCTCACCCACCGGGGTCCCCCGGTCTGTCGGTTCAGGGACCGCCCACCCACCGCGACGTCCCGCACCTCCGCGGACACGGCACCCCGGAGGGTCAGGCGAGCCGACCCACCGCGGCCGCCACGCGCTCGTCCGTGGCGGTGAAGGCGATCCGGACGAAGTTCTGGCCGGTGGGACCGTAGAACTCGCCGGGGGCGACGAGGATGCCCTGCTTGGACAGGTCGCCGACGGTCTGCCAGCAGTCCTCTTCGCGGGTGGCCCACAGGTAGAGGCTGGCCTCGCTGTGCTCGACACGGAACCCGGCGGCCTCGAAGGCACCGCGCAGCGCGGCACGGCGCCGGGCGTAGCGCGCCTTCTGGGCGACCGCGTGCTCGCGGTCACCCAGGGCCGCGACCATCGCCGCCTGCACCGGCTGGGGCACGATCATCCCGGCGTGCTTGCGGACCGCGAGGAGTTCCGCGACGGCCACGGGGTCGCCGGCGAGGAAGGCGCCCCGGTATCCGGCGAAGTTGGACCGCTTGGACAGGGAGTGGACGGCGAGCAGGCCGTCGTGGGTGTCGCCGCACACGTCGGGGTGGAGCACGGAGACCGGCTCGGTGCCCTCCCAGCCGAGTTCGATGTAGCACTCGTCGGAGACGACGAGGATGCCGTGCTCGCGGGCCCAGGCCACGATCCGGCGCAGTTCGGCGGCGGACAGCACCCGACCGGTCGGGTTGGAGGGGCTGTTGAGCCAGAGCAGCCGGGTGCGGGACGGGTCGAGATCGGTGACCGGGTCGTCGTAGCCGGCCGCCTCGGCCCGGGCGATGAGCGCCCCGATCTCGTAGGTCGGGTAGGCGAGCGCCGGGTAGCCGACCTGGTCGCCCTCGCGCAGGTCGAGCAGGGTGGGCAGCCAGCCGACGAGTTCCTTGGAGCCGATCAGCGGCAGGACGTGCGCCGGGTCCGCCCCGCTGACGCCGTGCCACTCGCGCAGGTAGTGCGCGGCGGCCTCGCGCAGCGCGGCCGTGCCGTAGGTGAGCGGGTAGCCGGGGCTGTCCGCGGCGGCGGTCAGGGCCTGCCGGATCACCTCGGGGACGGGGTCCACCGGGGTGCCCACGGACAGGTCGACCACTCCGTCCTGGTGCGCGGCCGCCGTGGCCTTGTACGGCTCCAGGCGGTCCCAGGGGAAGACCGGAAGGCGGGCGGAGATGCTCAACGGGCTCACTCTCGCTGGGTGGTTCGTGCGGGCGGCGCAGAACGCCGGGCCCCGTAACGACCTGGTGCACGATGGGCGGCGGGCTCGCGACGCCCCTCGTGCACCAGGTCGTAGCGGCAGCAGTGCGCTGCCGTACGGGGCCCGGCGGTGTCAGCCCCGGGGGGTTGTCACCGGGTCACTGGTTCTGCGGGGGCAGTGCCGCGATGAAGGGGTGGTCACGCTCGATCAGACCCAGCTTCGAGGCGCCACCGGGCGAGCCGAGCTCGTCGAAGAACTCCACGTTGGCCTTGTAGTAGTCCTTCCACTCCTCCGGGGTGTCGTCCTCGTAGAAGATCGCCTCCACCGGGCAGACCGGCTCACACGCGCCGCAGTCGACACACTCGTCCGGATGGATGTACAAGGACCGGGAACCCTCGTAAATGCAGTCGACCGGGCACTCTTCGATGCACGCCTTGTCCTTGACGTCGACACAAGGCTGCGCGATGACGTAGGTCACGCTGTCGTTCCTCCTCGGTAGGGCTCATCTCGCGCGGGAGCGCGGCGTCGTCGATGCCCACACCTAGTATCTCCGTTCCTGGGCACGTTCCGAACAGGAGGGGCAGGCATGCGAGGGGATTTCTCGTCCGGAGCTCGGCTCGAAATCCGGATCACCCCTGCTGACGTGGGAAAACGCGTCTCGGTCCGGCAGTTGGTCCAGGTCACCGACGGGCATCCTATGTTCACCGATACGGTCGGTGTTCTCGCATCCTGGAATGCGGGAGTGGTCTGCGTCACGCGGCGGACCGGGGAGACGGTGCGGATCGAGGAGGAGACGCTGGTGGCGGGGAAGGTGGTGCCGCCCGCTCCTGAGCGGCGCGGCGGCGGCCGGGGCGGGCCGGGAGTGCCGGTGGCGACGGCCGAGGAGATCGAGTCGGTGGCGTCGCGGGCCTGGCCGCCGGTGGAGTCGGCGCCGCTGGGCGACTGGGTGCTGCGCGCGGCGGGCGGATTCACCCGGCGGGCGAACTCCGTTCTGTTGACGGGGCACCCGGGCAGACCGCTGGAGGAGGCGATCGGCGTCGTGACGCGGTGGTACCAGGAGCGCGGGCTCGTACCGCTGTTCCAGGTGCCGGACTCCTCGCGCTACGCCACGGAGTTGGACCGCGCGGGGTGGGTGCGCGAAGCGGACACCCTGGTCCGTACCGCCCCGCTGGCGCCGTTGACGTCGCCGACCGAGACCCCGGCCCTCCCGGTGGAGTTGTCCCGCACACCGGACACGACATGGCTCGCCTCCTACCACCGCACCGGCGAACTGGCGGACGCCGCGCTCAAGGTGGTCTCGGGCGGGCCGTCGGTGTGGTTCGCCACCGCGCCCGGCGCGATCGGCCGGGCCGTGGTCGAGGGACCCTGGGCGCTGTTCGGCGCGGTCGAGGTGGCGCCCGATCAGCGCCGGCGCGGCCTGGCCACCGCCGTGATGGGCGCGCTGGCCCGCCAGGCGTACGACGAGGGGGCGACCGCCGCGTACCTCCAGGTCGAGGCGGACAACGCGGCCGCCCGCGCGCTCTACGACCGGCTCGGCTTCACCGACCACCACGGCTACCACTACCGGCGCCCCCCGGCATGACGGCTTCGGTACGCGAACGGTTCGCCGCGGCGGCCCGCGAGGAGCGGCCCGACCTGGCGGAGTTGTGCCTGCTGATCGGCGCGGAGGCGGACCCGGCACTGGACGGCCCGGTGGCGGACCTCGCCCAGATCGAACTGGACCGGCTCGCCGGCCTGCTCCCGTACGGCTCCATCACCCCGCTGGACTGGGCCCAGGCGCTCGGCCGCGTGCTGGGCACCGGGCACGGCTTCCACGGCACCCCGGCGGACTACGGGTTGCTGTCGTCGTCACTGCTCCAGGAGGTGCTGCTGCGGCGGCGCGGGCTGCCGATCCTGCTGTCGGTGGTGTGGATGGAGGTGGCACGGCGCGCGGGGGCGCCGGTGCACGGGGTGGGGCTGCCGGGGCACTTCGTGGTGGCGCTGGGCGAACTGGAGCCGGGCGGCGCGGAGTTCGGCTCCGGGTTCGGCAACGGCCCGGCGCCGTACGTCCTGGTCGATCCCTTCGACGCGGGCCGCGTGCTGTCCGGGCCGGACGCCGAACGGCTCATGTCGGGCTCGGTCGGCGGCATCCAGGCCGGCACGGGCGCGGGCGGCCGCGCGATGGCCGCGCCCGTGCCCGCCGACACGCTGGACATCGTCCGCCGCGTGCTCAACAACATCCGGGCCTGGGCCGCACCCCGGCCCGAACGCCTCCCCGTCCAGCTCTGGACCCTCGACCTGACGCTGCTCCTCCCCCGCCATCCGGCGCGCCTGCGCTACGAACGGGCCCAGGTCCTCGTGCAGATGGGCGACTTCCTCGGCGGCGCGGCCGAGATGGAGGAGTACGCCGAGGTGATCGGGTCGTTCGACCCGGAGACGGCGGCAACCATCCGTACGAAGGCGCGGGCCGCGCGGGCCCGGCTGAACTGACCCTCCGGGGTGGTGTGTTCTGTCGGTCGAGGGACCGCCTGCCGGTGGTGGGCTGGTCGCGCGGTTCCCCGCGCCCCTGGATTTGCCCGGCCGCTCCCGGGCAAGCACGGTGGGAGCCGCACATACTCAGGGGCGCGGGGGGGCGCTCCCACCCAGGCGACGTGCTGGGGGAGAACTGCGCGCGCAACCGTCCACCGGCAGGTGGTCCCTCAACCGACAGCACCACCCACCCGGGCGGGTCACAGCCACCCCTTTTCGCGGGCGATGCGGACGGCCTCCGTCCGGTTGCGGGCGCCGGTCTTCTGGATCGCGGTGGAGAGGTAGTTGCGCACCGTGCCCTCGGACAGCAGCAGCCGCCGTGCGATCTCCGCGTTCACCGAACCGTCGGCGGCGGCGTTGAGCACTTCCCGCTCCCGCCCGGTCAGCGGGTCCGCGCCCTCGGCCAGCGCGGCCGCGGCCAGCGAGGGGTCGATCACCCGTTCACCCTGGAGCACCCGCCGTACCGCGTCGGCGAGTTGCGCGGCGGGCGCGTCCTTCACGAGGAACGCCTCCGCCCCTGACTCCATCGCGCGCCGCAGGTATCCCGGCCGGCCGAAGGTCGTCACTATGACGACCTTCACCGCCGGGGCCGCCTTCCGGAGCTGCCCGGCCGCCTCGATCCCGGTCATCCCGGGCATCTCGATGTCCAGCAGCGCCACGTCCGGCCGGTGCTCCAGCACCGCGGCCACCACCTCGTCGCCCCGCGCCACCTGCGCGACGACCTCGATGTCCGTCTCCAGCCCGAGCAGCGTGGCCAGCGCCTCCCTGACCATCGACTGGTCGTCGGCCAGCAGCACTCGGATCATCCGCGTCACCCCGGCAGGTTAGCGGCTCCGCCCGGCGGGGTCCGGCCGCGGCTGCGCCCTCACCCGGTGATGCGCATGAGGGTGACGTGGTTGCCGGCCACGGTGAAGGCGAAGTCGGAGGGGCCGTTGAAGCCGTTGCCGCCGACCTCGGCGGAGACCGTCGTCGTGTCGCCGGCGGTGCGGGCGCCGGTGACCCGGAGAGTGACCTGCTTGCCGATGAACTCGGCGTCGCTCCACTCCCGGACGGCGTCATGGCCGCGGAAGACCCGGCCCCAGTCGTCCACGGCGCCGTCCGGCGCGAACGCGGCAAGGAAGTCCTCGGTGTTCCCCGCGCTCGCCGCCTCCAGGGCCGCGGCGACGGGAATCGGCAGGGGCTCGGCGCTGGTCATGCCCGCTCAACGAGGACCCGCGGGCCAGGTCACGCACCGGATGGGCCGACCGGGGGGCGGCCGGGGGCCGGTCGCGGAGCCGGTCGCGGAGCCGGCGCCGTATGACATCTGTCATGCAGAAGTCACGACCGAGCACACTGCCGCCGGCCCTCCCCCTCGGGCCACAGTGGTGCCATGACCGCAGCATCAGTGAGCACGAGCACGCAGCAGCAGGCCGGGGCCCGCGGCCCGGGGCAACCGGTGGTGAGCTTCCGGGACGTGAGCAGGAGTTTCGGGGCCGTCCAGGCGGTCGCCGAGGTGAGCCTGGAGCTGCACCCCGGCGAGACGGTGGCGCTGCTGGGGCCGAACGGCGCCGGCAAGTCCACCGCGCTCGACCTGCTCCTCGGGCTGAAGAACGCCGACCGCGGGGAGGTGACGGTGTTCGGCACCAGCCCGGCGCAGGCGATCGCCAAAGGCCGGGTCGGCGCGATGCTGCAAAGCGGCGGGCTGATGGAGGAGGTCACGGTGCGCGAGCTGGTGGGGCTCGCCTGCGACCTGCACCCGAAGGCGTACCCGGTGGACCAGGTGCTGGCCGCCGCCGACCTCACCGACATCCGGGACCGGAAGGTCAACAAGCTCTCCGGCGGCCAGGAGCAGCGGGTCAGGTTCGCGATGGCCACGGCCGGCGCGAACGACCTGATCGTGCTCGACGAGCCGACCACGGGCATGGACGTGAGCGCACGGCAGGCGTTCTGGGCGACGATGCGTGCACAGGTCGACCAGGGCCGTACCGTGCTGTTCGCCACGCACTACCTGGAGGAGGCGGACGCGATCGCGGACCGCGTGCTGGTCCTGCACCGGGGCCGGCTGATCGCGGACGGCACCGCGGCGGAGATCAAGGCGCGCGCGGGAGCCCGCCGGATCACCTTCGACCTGACCGACGGCATCGACGAACAGGCGCTCGGCGCGCTGCCGAACGTGGTGGGCCTGGACGTGACCGGCCCGACCGTACGCATCCGCTCCGACGACGCGGACGCCACCATGCACGCGGTGTACGGGCTCGGCCTGTACCCGCGCAACCTCGAGGTCGCCGGGCTCGGCCTGGAGCAGGCGTTCCTCGCCATCACCGATGCCGCGACCAACGCCGCAGACAACGCAGCGACCAACGCCGAGGAGGCGGGGCAGCGATGACGACGCTGATCCGGCTGGAGATCACCCGCACCCTGCGGAACCGCAAGTTCATGTTCTTCTCGGTGCTCTACCCCGCGTTCCTCTTCCTGGCGATCAGCCTGAGCTACAAGAAGAGCGACACGGTCGGCGACCACGGGTTGTCGGCGGTGGCCTACCTGATGGTCTCGATGGCCGCGTTCGGCGCGATGACGGCGGTGCTGATGGGCAACGCCGAACGGATCGCGCGGGAGCGGGAGAAGGGCTGGGTACGGCAGTTGCGGCTGACCGCCCTGCCCGGCCGCGGCTACGTCACCGCGAAGGTCGCGTCGGCGGCCACGGTGAGCCTGCCGTCGATCCTGGTCGTGCTGCTGATCGGCGGACTCGTGAAGAGCGTCCGGATGGACACCTGGCAGTGGGTGGCGATCGCCTTCAGCACCTGGGCCGGCAGTCTGGTCTTCGCCGCACTCGGGGTGGCGATCGGCTATCTGGCCACCGCCGATGTGGCCCGGCCGATCTCCATGCTGTTCTACTTCGGCCTCGCGGTCCTGGGCGGCCTGTGGGTGCCGATCTACAGTTTCCCGCAGTGGTTGCAGAACCTCGCCGGCTACCTCCCGGCGCGACCGTACGTGGCCCTGAGCCAGGCGATCGAGGTGGGGAACGCCCCGCACGTCAAGGACATCACCGTCCTCGTCGTCTACCTGCTGCTCTTCGCGGGGGCGGCGGCCTGGCTCTACCGCAAGGACACCCGGAAGGCGTGACCGTATGACCGGCGACTGGTGGCGGCGGCCCGGCAACGGCGACGGCGACGGCGCCCGGCAGGACCGCACCGAGCCCGACGGCGAGCCGTGGCCGCAGTGGCGGCAGGAGCTGGAGGACGCCGACAACAGCCCGATGGGCCGGCCGCCGGAGAACCGCAAGCAGGCGATGATCAAGCTGATGTGGATCGGCATCTGGCTGATCTACCTGGCATCCCCGGTGAACGACCTGGTCAACGGCAGCCACTCGCCGGCCGCCGTGATCCCGGCCGCCTTCGGCCTGGTCGTGTTCGTCGCGTCGTACCTGGTGCTGGCCTTCTTCCGCACCAACCGCCCCGGGCCGCCCGAGCGCTGGGTGTGCGCCCTGCTGGTCGCGCTCGTCGTCCTGGCGCTGGTGCTGTCCGTCCTGCTCGGCAAGGACTGGCTGGTGCTGTTCGTGTACGTGGGGGTGGCGTGCGGAGCGGCGCTGCCCGGCAAGGACTCGCGGTGGGCGGTGCCGCTCTCGGCGGCGCTGCTCGCCGCGACCGGGGCGCTGGTCGACCCGCACGGCACGCTCTACCCGTCGCTGCTGCTGCCCGGCCTGCTCGGCGGGTTCGCGATGATCGGCGTGCAGCAGCTCGTGCGGACCATGCGGGAGTTGCGCTCCGCCCGTGACACCGTCGCGCAGCTGGCCGCGACCGAGGAGCGGCTGCGGCTCGCCCGCGACCTGCACGACCTGCTCGGGCACTCGCTGTCCCTGATCACCCTGAAGAGCGAACTGGCCGGGCGGATGCTGCCGGACCGGCCGCAGGACGCGGCCCAGCAGGTCGCCGACATCGAGTCGGTCAGCCGTCAGGCGCTGGTGGACGTGCGCGAGGCGGTCAGCGGCTACCGGCGCCCCACCCTGGCTGCCGAAGTCGCCTCGGCCCGCAGCGCGCTGGCCGCCGCGGGCGTCTCGGCCCGGCTGCACGTACCCGACCCGATCGACGGCCTCCCGCCGGCCGGGGAGGGCGCGCTGGCCTGGGCGCTGCGCGAGGCGGCCACCAACGTCATACGGCACAGCGGCGCGACGACCTGCGTGGTGGCCCTGGAGACGGGCGACGGCAACGCGACACTGACCGTCTCCGACGACGGGCGCGGGCCGGACGACTCCCGCCCGGCGGGCAACGGCCTGACCGGGCTGGGCGAGCGGCTGATCATCGCGGGCGGCAGCCTGAAGACCTCCCGGGCAGGTGACGGCGGCTTCACGCTCACCGCGGTGGTGCCGCTGGCCCCTGCGCCGGTGGGTGCGAAACAGCCGCCGAACGGTGAGTAGTAGGGTCCGGGCTGTGCCCGAGACCCCCGAGATCCCCGAGATCCCCGCGCCGAGCCAGGCGAGCCCCGAAGATCGCGAAGCCGCCAGGACCGCGTCCGCCGCATCCTCGGCGGACACCGCCGAAGACGGCGATGGCGCCGGCGACGACGCGACCGCCGGACCGGAAGCCGAGCACAGCGGCGCCGGACCGGACCTCGGCGAGCCCGGCTTCGCCCGCTCGGCGGCGGTGGTCGCCGGCAGCCTCGTCCCGGACTCCGTACTGCAGGTCGCCGCCCGAGCGACGCTGCCGTTCCAGGCGGCTCGCGCGGACCTGAGCTTCGCCACCGCCTTCTGGTACAACGACCTGATCGAGACCGGCGGCGACCACGAGGTCATCCGGCAGTACCTCGTCACGGCCGCGCCCCGCACCCGCTTCGAGATCGGGCAGTGGACGCTGCGCGGCGACCTCACCGACCCCGAACAGCCGCTCGACGAGCTGGTGATGGGCGGCTTCGCCAAGCGCTGGACGGTACTCGACGGCCTCGGGGTCGCGGTGATGCCCACCGTCGACCTGCATCTGCACGCCGAACGCAAGGGCTGGCGCTGGGACACCCAGGAGATCACCGACGGGCTCGCCGCGCAGGCCGACGACATCGCGGCGATCGGCGACGGGCCGCTGCCCGCGTACGTCCTCGGCCACCAGGCCGACGACAGCAGTGCCTCCGCGCACCCCGACCGGCCGCAGGCGCTACTGGCGGGCGAGGTGCACCGGCCGGCCCCCGACGCTCCGCTGACCTGGTCGGGCCCGCTGCCCACCGGCTTCGACGGCTCGCCGGTCTTCGCCGCACTGCCGCTGCCCGACGAGCAGTTGAAGCTGCTCTGCCTGGGTGTGGCCGTGCCGGGCGAGGGCGGGCCCGACGCCCCGGCGACCGTGGTCGCCTTCGCCGAACTGCGCTCCGCCATCCACGCGCTGGCCCCCCGCCGCAGGCGCCACTGGTGGCAGCGCGGCTGAGGGGCCCGGCCCGGGGAGCCGACCGAAGGGGCCTGCTCTACTTCAGCACCGCTCCCGGCAGCGTCACGCTCCGCCCGGCGACGGTCTTCGAGTTCAGCGCCTGGATCAGCGCGGTGGCGATGTCCTGCGGAGTGACCGCGGTCTTCGATCCGTCACCGCGCTCCAGCAGCACCCCGTCGAAGCGGCTGCCGTACAGCGGCTGGAGGGCCTTCAGGTCGATGTGCGGGGCGAGTTGGCCGTCCGGCGTGGCCTGCATGGTGAGGAACTGCGACAGCGTCTTCTCGAACACCACCATCCGGCCCGCGGCGAGGATCTGGACCTGGCCCATCATCGCGGTCTTGCCGAAGCCGTTGACGGCCTTGTTCAGCGTGGCCTGCGTGACCTTCGGCTGCACGTCGGTGACCCGGAGGTCGATCGGGGTGTTGCGGCCGGACTCGGCCCGCAGCCGGTAGGCCGCGGAGACCTGGGTCGCGGCGGCGTCCACGTCGACGGACTGGCTGGGCTTGCCGGGCACCGCGACGGCCTTGCCGTCGGCGAAGCGCACCATGCCGTCCGTGCCCTTGCTCGACTTGCCCGCCACGGTCGTCAACGCCGCCTTGAGCTTGTCCTGGTCGACGACTATCACCGGGTCCGTGACACTGGTCCGGCCGAAGAGCGAGCCGACCACCGAGACCGGGTTGTAGTCGGAGTGCGCCACCTTGTGGACGGTGGCGTCGGTGTCGATGGACAGGCCCGCGATCGACGGCTTGAGGGTGTGCTGCTTGCCGCCGACCGTGACGGTGAGGGACGCCGTGGCGCGGTTGCCGAGCGCGTGGTCGAGCTTCTTGACGGCCGTCGCCTGGCTGGTGTTGCCGATGTCCACGCCGAGCACGGTGGTGCCCTTGGGCACGTCGGAGTGGTTCATCAGCAGCCCGGCGCCGTACACGACGACGGCCGCGCCGACGACCGCGACGCCGAGCAGCGCCAGCTTGGAGCGGCCCTTCTTCGCCGGCTTGGCCGACTTGGCGGGCGCGGGCGTCGTGGACGAACCGGCCGGCGCCGCCGGTCCGGGCGGCGGCACCGCACCGGGGCCGCCCGCGGGGCGGCCCGGGCCCTCCCCCGACGGCACGGTCGGAATGCCGCCGACCAGGGTGTCACCGGAGTCCCGCCGCCGGGGCGGCTCGGCACCACCCGCGGCCGGCGGGCGGAAGGCGCGCTCGACGGAGTCGCCGCCGACCGGCGGCACCCGCATGTCGCCGGTCGCCGGGCCGGTGGGGGCCCCGGCGGGCGGCGGGAGCGGCGCGGCGCCGCCGGACGCGAACGGGTCGGTGGGGATGCCGCGTGGCACCCCGGGCGGGAAGTCCTCGGTGCCGAACAGCGCCGGGCCGCGGCCCGGTTCGGCGCCGCCCCCGGCGCCCGCGGGGGTCTCGAAGGGCGAGGTGAACCCGCCCGAGGGGGTGTCGTGCGGGCCGCGCGCGGCCGGGGCGTCGTCGAACGGCGAGCCCACCGGCGGCGGCAGGAACGCCTGCGGAATCTGCTGCGTACCGGTGTCGGAGTCGGTGAACTGCTCTGCGTACGGCCCCGCGAAGGGGTCGTCGGCCCGCGGGGTGCCCCCGGCGGGAGTGCCCGCGCCGAAGAAGGCGTCCGCGACCGGGGACCCGGCGGCGTCCGGCGCGTTGCCGCCGCCCGCGGACGGCACCGGCGGCACGGTGAAGCCGCCGCCGGCCGGCCCGTTGCCGGGCGCACCGCCACGCTGGAAGTCGCCCTGGAAGCCGTCGCCGGAGAAGCCCTCGGAGAACCCGTCGCCGGTCGCTCCCGCGGCCAGGGGGAAGCCCGACGGGGCCGGACCCGAACCGCCGCCGGGGGCCGCGCCGGTGTCCGTACCGAAGCCGGGGCCGTCGCCTGGGAAGCCGTCGCGCGGGAAGTTGTCGCCCGCACCGAAACCGGAACCAGCACCAGCACCAGCACCCGAGCCGACACCGGAGCCCGCGCCGGCACCCGTAACGGTGGCCGAGCCCGTACCCGAGCCCGTGGGGCCGACCGGCTTGCGCGGCGCGAACCAGTCGCTGGTCTTCTCCTTCTTCGCCGCCCGCTCCTGCGGCCCTTCGCCGCCCTGCCCGCCGTCGGCGGGCGGTTCACCGGCGGAGGCCGCACCGTCGCCCGGGGCGGCGGCAGCGTCCGGTGTGCCCGCGCCCTGCGGTCCGACCGCGGGGGCGGCCGCGCCCTCCTCGACGGTGGTGCGCATGACGACCGGCGGAATCGGCCGGGAGCCGGGGATGTTGATCCTGATCCGGGTGGTCAGCGTCGTCTCGGTCCTGGGCTCGCCGGCCACATCCGTGCCCTGCTCGGCCGCTTCGGCTCCGTCCTGCTCCGGATCGGCCGTACGCGACTGCTCCTGCGGGTGCAGCGACGGGAAGGGGCGAGGGCCGTAGGGCGGGGTCCCTGACGGGTACGCGGCACCGCCGCGTCCCTGGGGACCGGAGGACGAACTGTCAGTTTCACGACTCAATGCAGGCTCTCCCGGTTAGCCACGCCGCCCGACACATCACTTGGCAGGCGGCTCGCCGGCGCACCCACCATACCGACCTGTGCGCGAAGGCGGCCGCGGTCCGGCGGAACGCTGGGGCACACCCAACCATGCGCCGGCCCCTGCCCGCCAAGTCAGGTCCGATTCGTGCCGGATGGGGCTGCTTGGGGCAGCGTGGCGCAGATCACCGCCGCCAACGCCCCACCGAGCAGGTAGATGTACGGCCCGACGCCGGCGGCGAGCAGGAAGTCGCCCTCCGGCTGGGAGCCGCTGAGCAGGATCACGCACACCAGCCAGACCGCGGCGGGCACGACGGTGCCCAGCCGGGTGCCGGTGAGCTTCCCGCCGCCGTAGAAGACGGCCACGCACCCGCCGAGCGCCAGCAGCAGCCCGCCGGGCTCCCAGGCGGCCTGGACGAGCGCGCCGGCCACCGCGACGACGACCGCGAGCACGGCGAGGCCGAAGTATCCGGCGAACCGGGCGCCTTGCGTCCCCAGCGGGTTGCTGGACAGCGGCCGGATCATCGGCGTACGGGACGGGATCGGGCCGCGGCCGGCGGCGGGGCGGCTCACCGCTCACCACCCGAAGCTTCGGCGGACGCGGGCCCGGCGCCGAACAGGTCGTCCGCGCGGCCGACGGGCTCGCCCCGCACCTGCCGGTAGTACTCGACGGCGAAGAACGGCTGGCCGAGGTCGTTGGAGAGCGCGAAGAAGGGACCGTCGACGGCGATCTGGCTGGCGTGCGCCCGCATCGCGGCGGTCTTGCGGTCGGCGTGGGCGGCGCCGTCGACCGATACGGTCACGAGTGCGTCGTCGACCACGCCGGGGACGTCGTCCGGGGTCGCGATGCCCTCGAACGGGAAGTCCAGGCCCTGGGCGGCGAGTCGGTCGAAGCCGGCCTGCACGACCGAGCGGGGCGTGCAGATCTCGTAGACACGGTCGATCCGGTGGCCGCGCTCGGCGGCGAGTTCGTAGCCGCGCATGGCGACGCGATGCGCCTGGATGTGGTCCGGGTGGCCGTAGCCGCCGTTGTCGTCGTAGGTCACCAGGACCTGGGGGCGCACCTCCAGGATGACGTCGGCGAGGTGGCCGGCCGCCTCGTCCAGGTCGGCACGCCACAGGCAGGCCGGATTGTCGTTCTGGGCGACGCCCATCATCCCGGAGTCCCGGTAGCGGCCGGGGCCGCCCAGGAACCGGTGGTCGGTGACCCCCAACTCGGCCATGGCCGCGGCCAGTTCGCCGATCCGGTACTGGCCCAGGGTGTCGTCGCGGTCGGCGGCGAGATGGGCCAGTTCCGGCGGAATGACCTCACCCTCCTCACCGAGAGTGCAGGTGACAAGGGTGACGTGCGCCCCCTCGGCCGCGTACTTGGCCATGGTGGCGCCGGTGTTGATCGTCTCGTCGTCCGGGTGGGCGTGGACGAACAGCAGGCGCCGCTCAGGGGGGCCGCCAGGAGCATCGGTCATGGTCGAAGCCTACGGCTCCGCCCACCGAACCCGGGCAGCGGCCGGCGCCGCCGCCCGCACCGGCGTCGAGATCAGATGTCGGGATCAGGTGTCGGGATCAGATCTTGATGTTGGAGATGGTCTGCGCCACGTTGCTGGTGAGGTCGGTGATCTGGGGTGCCCACGAGGAACTGGCGAGGTAGAAGCCGAGCAACGTACAGGCCACCGCGTGCCCCGCCTTGAGCCCTGATCGACGGATCAGCAGGAACACGATGACTAGCAGCAGCAGCACCGCCGAAATCGAGAGTGCCACAGCGGCTCACCTCCTCATACGCAGGGTCCATGTCAGTTGCCACATGCTTATTACCCACCCACGGCTACGGATCATAACTTTCCGTCCGACCGCATATGTCGGAGCACGGAAGCACGCGGGGGCGCATGACGAGATCCAGCCAACTGCCTTGTCCGGTACGGCGCTTGAGCCGATGCCGGATGGCCAGGTCAGCGCGGCGCGGGCGCCGCCGGGCGCTAATACGGGGGCGATTGTCAGCACCACCCTCTAGGGTCGCGGGTATGACGTACCTCTCATTCCCACGGCAGCACGCGAGGACACAGCGGTTCACTCTCGGGGCGCCGCGGGCGTTCGCGGTCGCGCCCGGCGGGGACCGGGTGGCGTTCGTGCGCTCCCGGTCGGGCACCGAGCGGGAGCAGCTGCTGTGGGTGCTGGACCTGCCGGCGGACGGCGGGGAAGGAGGAGGCGGCGGCGCGGCGGTGGAGCGGCTGGTGGCCGATCCCGCCGCGGTGCTCGGCGGCGTGGACGAGGAGCTGCCCGCGGCGGAGCGGGCCAGGCGCGAACGCAGCCGGGAGGGCTCGGCGGGCGTGGTGGCCTTCGCGGTGGACGACGCGATGGCGCTGGCCGCCTTCGCGCTGTCGGGACGGCTGTTCGTGGCGGATCTGACCGCCGCCGAGGGGGCCGGCGAGACCGGCGGTGCGCCCGCGGTGCGCGAACTGCCCGTGCCGAGCCCGGTGGTGGACCCGCGGCCGTCCCCGGACGGCCGGTGGGTGGCGTACGCGGCGGGCGGCGCGCTGCGGGTGGTCGGCGCCG
Source organism: Streptomyces sp. NH27 (assembly GCF_056859195.1). NCBI lineage: Bacteria > Bacillati > Actinomycetota > Actinomycetes > Kitasatosporales > Streptomycetaceae > Streptomyces > Streptomyces sp. NH27. Next base: position 5,142 of record NZ_JACEGK010000038.1, on the reverse strand, counting down.
GGGACCGCGAAGGCGGCGCGGACCCGACCGACCGCGCGCTCGCGGAGCCGGACGGCGATGCGGTGACGTGGGGGCTGGCGGAGTTCGTCGCGGCCGAGGAGATGGCCCGCACCCGCGGCTTCTGGTGGGCGCCGGACAGCAGCGCGCTGCTCGTCGCGCGGGTGGACGAGGCGCCGGTCCAGCGCTGGTGGATCTCGCAGCCCGCGCACCCGGACCGGGCGCCGGTCGAGGTGGCCTACCCGCAGGCGGGCACGCCCAACGCGGAGGTGACGCTGGCGCTGTTCGGCCTGGACGGCTCGCGCACCGACGTCGAGTGGGACCGGGACCGCTATCCGTACCTCGCGGCGGTGCACTGGTCGGCGACCGGCCCGCTGCTGCTGGTGCAGAGCCGGGACCAGCGCGCGCAGGTGTACCTGGCGGTGGACCCCGGGACCGGCGGGACCGGCACGGTGGCCGTCGAGGAAGATCCAACTTGGCTTGATCTCTTCCCCGGTGTGCCGGTCCGGACCCCGGCCGGCGAGCTGGTCACGATCACCGACACATCGGGAGCACGCGCCCTGAAGGTGGGCGAAAGGACGCTGACCGGCCCGGAGTTGCACCTGCGGGCGGTGCTGGACGCCGGCGCCGGGGACGTCCTGGTGACCGCGTCCGCCGGCGAGGCGGCGGCCGAGCCGGAGATCGGCGAGGTGCACGTCTACCGGGTGGACCAGCGCGCCACGGACGCCGCCCCGGTCCGGATCTCGGACGAGCCGGGCGTGCACACCGCGGTGCGGGGCGGCGGTCTGACGGTGCTGACGTCCTCCACCCTGGACCGCCCCGGATCGGTGACCCGGGTGCTGCGCGACGGCACCGAGGTCGCCCGGATCGCCTCGCACGCCGAGACCCCGTCGCTGACCGCGCGGCCCCGGCTGCTGGAGGCCGGTCCGCTGCGCATCCCGACCGCGGTCCTGCTGCCCTCCGACCGGCAGGAGGGCGACGGCCCGCTGCCGGTGCTCCTGGACCCGTACGGCGGCCCGCACGGCCAGCGGGTGTCCGCGGCGCACAACCCGTACCTGGTCTCGCAGTGGTTCGCCGATCAGGGCTTCGCGGTGATCGTGGCCGACGGCCGCGGCACCCCGGGCCGTTCACCCCAGTGGGAGAAGTCCATCGCCGGCGACTTCGCCGGGGTCTCGTTGCCCGACCAGGTGGCGGCGCTGCACGCGGTCGCCGAGCAGTACCCGCTGGATCTGGGCCGGGTGGCGATCCGCGGCTGGTCGTACGGCGGTTATCTCGCCGGGCTCGCGGCGCTGCGCCGTCCGGACGTCTTCCACGCCGCGGTGGTGGGTGCCCCGGTCACCGACCTGCGGCTGTACGACACGCACTACATGGAGCGCTATCTCGGCGACCCCCGCGAGCAACCGGAGGTCTACGAGGCGAACTCGCTCGTGGGCGACCACGGCCTGGTGCAGGCCGCCGAGCCGGCCCGGCCGATGATGGTGATCCACGGCCTCGCCGACGACAACGTCCTGGTGGCCCACTCGCTGCGGCTGTCCACCGCGCTGCTGGCGGCCGGCCGGCCGCACGAGGTGCTGCCGCTGTCCGGGGTCACCCATATGACGGCCCCCCAGGAGCAGGTTGCCGAGAACCTGTTGCTGCTCCAGGTGGACTTCCTCAAGCGCGCCCTGGGCGCCCGCCCGCGCGGTTAGCCGCGGCCCCGCCCGGACTTGCCCGGACCCGGTGCACACCGCGCGCCCGAAGCCCTCGACACTTGACGTGTCGGGGGCTTCCTCGTTCCGGCCGTTCGGGTGGCGATACTCGAACTCGGTCCGGCCGCAGGGGTCCAGGAATCTCGGCGGACGACCGGCCGGGGATCACAGCCTCACGAGCCCCGACCGGCCTACCGCACCCGCACGGCCGTACGTTGTTCAGACTGCTCGGTCCGTATATCGGAGCTGCGACGGAAAAGTTGCTTGCATGTAAACACGCTACGTACCAGTATGTAAGTTTTGTCCGTTTCTAAAATCCGTTGTCAAGCACGCGTGGACACCAATCTGCAAAACCTTCGCTCAAGATGCCAAACAACAAGCTTTCTTCCCTCCTCCGCCTCTTGACTGGAAGTTGATTCCATTGCGAAAGTCCGCTCAACCCATGACGCACAACCAGCGTCACAACGCACGCTTTTGGTCCCCGGGGAAGTAGCCAATGACGAGTCCAAGCCAGGCTGACGCCAACAGCGGCAGCCTCATCCTCGAACCCGAGGGTGAGCCCGAGCCGACCACGGGGGCGAGCAACAACGAGCTGGCCGGGCGCACGCCCCGGCAGCTCGCGTGGCTGCGCTTCAAGCGGGACAAGACGGGCATCGTGTGTGCCGGCGTCGTGGCGTTCTTCCTGTTGATCGCGATCTTCGCGCCGGTGATCGCCAAGATCTACGGCAAGAACCCCTACGACCTCTACGGCCAGGACGACGGCCTGCTCAACAGCTTCGGTCTGCCGCTGAAGCCCAACGGCGGTATGGACAGCCACTACTGGTTCGGCCTGGAGCCGCGCCTCGGCCGTGACGTGTTCACCCTGCTGCTGTACGGCATCCGCAACTCGCTGGGCATCGCGGCGGCGGTCACCATCCTGTCGGTCGTCGTGGGTGTGCTCTTCGGCATCACCCAGGGCTACCTGGCCGGCCGCTCGGACTACTTCATGGGCCGCTTCTCCGACTTCATGCTGTCCTTCCCGCAGCAGCTCTTCTTCATCGCCTTCTCGCCGGTCATGATCGCCGTCTTCGTGAAGCCGGGCGACCAGGAGCCCTGGTGGGTGCGGCCGTTCGTCCTGGTGGCCGTCCAGTTCGTGCTCGGCTGGATGAGCGTGGCCCGTCTCGTCCGCGCCCAGGTGCTGAGCCTGCGTGAACGCGAGTTCGTCGAAGCGGCACGGATCAGCGGCGCCTCCTCCTGGCGCATCATCCGCAAGGAACTGATGCCCAACCTCGGCAGCACCATCCTGGTGCAGACCACCCTGCTGCTCCCGGTCTTCGTGACCGCGGAGGCCGGCCTGTCGTTCCTCGGTGTCGGCATGCTCCCGCCGACCCCCGACTGGGGTCTGATGTTCCAGACCGGTGCCGCGTACTACCAGAGCGACCTCACCTTCATGTTCTTCCCCGGTATCGCGATGGTGCTCTTCGTCGTCGCGTTCAACCTGCTCGGGGACTCGGTCCGGGACGCTCTCGATCCCAAGACCCTCCGCTAGCAGCGCCCAACCATCAGTTGTCCAGGTCGTCGTGCCAGTCCGTTATCAGGGGGCAGCGCACGACGGCATCGGTGGCAGTTCAGTCCAGTGACAGGCAGGATTTTCATGAGATACAGCAAAGCTCGGGCGACGGCCGCACTCGCGGCCGTCGGGGCGCTGTCGCTGACCGCTGCGTGCAGCAGCGGCAGCAGCGACACGGGGAACGGGGCCACTGGCGGGGGCAAGGCTACAACCGCGCCGGTCCCGAACTACGGTCTCGGCACTGCCGCTGACTCCACCGGCCCCGCGCCCGCCGTGCCCGGTGCGGTCAAGGGCGGTACCGCGTACGACCTGAACCAGGCCGGGTACGACTACCTCGACCCGGGCCAGCAGTACGTCAGCGACCAGCTCTCGGTCTCGCCGCTCTACGCCCGTACGCTGACCGGCTACAAGATCGACCCGACGACCGGCAAGACGATGCTGGTCGGCGACCTGGCCACCGACACCGGTAAGATGTCGGACGCCGGCAAGACCTGGACCTTCACCCTCAAGGACGGGCTGAAGTACCAGGACGGCACCGCCATCACCTCGAAGGACATCAAGTACACCATCGAGCGGCTGTACTCGGACTTCGAGACCCAGGGCCCGCAGTACATCCAGAACTGGCTGTACGGCGACAACTACCGGAAGCTCTACAAGGGCCCGTACACCGGCCAGGAGATCCCGGACACCATCCTGGGCACCCCGGATGACAAGACCATCGTCTTCCACTTCAAGACCCCGCACGCCGACGCGCCGTACGCGATGGCGATGCCGACGACCGCTCCGGTCGAGAAGTCCAAGGACGACAAGGGCGCGTACAACAACCACCCGGTCTCCTCGGGCCCGTACGAGATCGCGTCCTACAAGCCCAACAAGTCGCTGGTCTTCAAGCGGAACCCGTACTGGGACCCGAAGACGGACCCGATCCGCAACGCGTACCCGGACTCCTGGAACTTCCAGCTCGGCATCGAGCAGCCCAGCCTCTCGCAGCGGCTGATGGCCGGTTCCGGCACCGACAAGCAGGCGGTCGACCTGTCCGGTATGGCCGACCCGTCGGTCATGGAGAAGCTGGTCACCGACCCGAGCTACAAGACCCGGACGGTCAACCAGTACCAGCCGTACGTCGAGACGCTGGACATCAACACCAAGCGCATCACCAACGTCAAGGTTCGCCAGGCGATCCTCGAGGCGTTCCCGATGACCCAGGTGCAGCAGCAGTACGGTGGCGCGCCGCAGGGTGACCTCGGCACCACGCTGCTCAGCCCGACCATCGCCGGCTGGAAGAAGTACGACCCGTACGGCAAGCTCGCCCAGCCGACCGGCAACATCGCGAAGGCCAAGGAGCTGCTGAAGGAGGCCGGCAACCTGCACCCGAAGCTGGTCTTCCCGTACTCCAACACCACCCGGATGCAGAACGTCTCGCTCACCATCGCCAACGGGCTGGAGAAGGCGGGCTTCCAGGTCGTGCGCAAGGCCATCGACCCGACGTCGTACTACACGGTCGTCGGCAAGGTGAACAACCAGTACGACATCTACCGCACCGGCTGGGGTGCCGACTGGCCGAACGCGTCGACGGTGATCCCGCCGACCATGGACGGCCGCAACCTTCAGGACGGCACGACCAACTACAGCTTCCTGAACGACAACCACATCAACACCGAGATCGACCGGATCAAGGCGGAGCCCGACCTCAAGCAGCAGACCGCTGACTGGGAGGCACTGTCCGAGTACTCGCTGAAGACCGACATCGCCCAGGTGCCGTTCCTCTTCGACAAGTACTTCAACATCTACGGCTCCGGCCTCGGGGGCGTCACCTACAACTCGGTGGTCGGCGTCATCAACGCCAGCACCATCTACGTCAAGAAGTAGTTCGGCCTCCGGGCGGCCGGCCCCGATCATCCTTCGGGG
>NZ_JACEGK010000037.1:0-24030 GCF_056859195.1 Streptomyces sp. NH27 | reverse complement strand
AAGTGCGCCACCGGAGCGGACCGCAGCAGCGCCATGACGTGTTCACTGAACGGGATCAGTGCCCCTGCCGCTCGCAGCAGAGCGGCGTGCACGAAGCCCTCCGACAGTCGGGCGTCATGCAGATCGGCCGCTGCGAGCGCGGTCCGCAGCGAGGGAACATGCTGGTGGACGAGTTGATAGACCGCCAGCGCATGCACGCCAGGCCCATACCGGGCCGGCGCGCCCGCTCCCTGCGGTGCAGTGGCGCGTGTGGTGTGCCCGCACCGGCAACGAACCTTCAGCATCCGGTGTTCGGTGACCACCAGCCGCGGATCGGGCAGGTCAAAGACCTGCGAGACCGAGAATCCGACCGGCACGGCATCATCGGCCAGGACGGCTTCACACCGGCCGCATGCGACCGGCCGGTGCTCGATGACAGCGTCGGGATCGGCGACCCGCTCCAGGCTCGCCCCCTCATGCCCGGCCTGACCACCGGGCCTGCGACCCGACGAACGGCGCTGCGAGCGCGGCACGGGCTTACGGAACGGACTGTCCGACGACGGCGGCCTCGAAGAGTTCGAGGAATCCTGGGCCAGACGGCGCCTCAACTCGGCATTCTCCGACCGCAACTCGGCATTCTCGGCCCGCAACTCGGCGTTCTCGCTCCTGAGCTGCGCCACGTCCCGCTGCAGATCCACGATCACGCGCACGAGGTCCTCGTACGACGGCTGACGCTTCGCGAGTCCCACGGACAGACCAACGAGGCAACCACCCGCAGGTCACACAAGGACCTGAGCAGTCACCTCCAGAAAACCGGCGTCATCTCTCGAATTTGAGCTTCTATGCCACTCCTGCCCAAGCATCTTGACCGAAGGATCCCTTGATTTCAGAGGCGATCGTCTCGTGATTGATCAAGAATCCGAGTTCATAGATAACCGTCTTCTGCGGTCCTTTGACGCGGACTCGGACCGGAGTCTCTCCAGGGTGTGCCTGCATGATCCGCTTCAGCTCGTCGATCACGGGGCGGGCGTATGCGCGGTGCTGCGGAAGCGCAATCACTACGGGCGGGCGGCCACCGTATTCTGCTGAGGAGATGTCCACTTCTGTCAACTCCTGTCCAGCGATGTTGATCGAACCATCGCGGTCGTTGATGCGACCTATCACGGCGATGACGCTGTCCTCGACCAGAGCATGTGAAACGAGTTGGTACGAGGCGGGGAAGAAACAGACTTCGATCGAGGCGTCGCGGTCCGCGAGGTGGACGATCGCCCAGGCGTTGCCCTGTTTAGTCATCCGGCGCTCGACACTGGTGACCAGGCCGGCGAGTTTCACTGCTCCTTGCTTCTGCCCGGAAGCGAGTACCTCGGCGATGGAGATATCGCGATTCCGGGCGAGGATATGTTCTGCTCCGTCCAAGGGATGTGCGGAGACATAAAGCCCGAGCATTTCCCGCTCGGCTGCGAGGAGTTGCTTGCGTGGCCACTCGCCCTCGGAGATCGTGAAGTCCAGACCGAATGTCGGAGCGTTGGCCTCGTTGTCGTCGCTGAGGGCTCCGAATAGGTCGTCCTGCCCAATTGCCGCCTGCTTCTTCACCGGGATCACCATGTCGATGGCGTCCTCGTGGATCATGGCCAGACCCTTACGGGTGTGTCCGAGGCTGTCGAACGCGCCCGCCTTGATCAGAGACTCAACCGCACGCTTGTTCAGTGTGGGAATCTCAGACTTGTCCAGGAAGTCTGGGAAATCGGTGAACTTGCCTTTTGATCGGCGAGAGCTCACCAGCGTGTCGATGACACTCGTTCCGACGTTTCTTACTGACTTTAGGCCGAATCGCACGTCGTCCCCGACGGCGGTGAAGTCCGCGACGGATTCGTTGACGTCCGGCGAGAGGACTTTGACTCCCATGCGGCGGGCTTCGCCGAGATACAGGGCGGCTTTGTCCTTATCGTCGTCGACCGAAGTGAGTAGGGCGGCCATGAACTCGGCGGGGTAATTCGCCTTCAAATACGCGGTCCACGCTGCGACGAGGCCGTAGCCAGCCGCGTGACTCTTGTTGAAGGCGTAACCAGAGAACGGCAGCATGGTGTCCCAGACCGCCTTGATGGACTCCTCGGAGTAGCCGTTGACGCGCATGCCTCCATGGAACTTGTCCCACTCGGCGTTTAGCACCTCGGCCTTCTTCTTGCCCATTGCACGGCGCAGGATGTCGGCACCACCCAGGGTGTAGCCAGCGAGTTCGCGGGCGATGGCCATGATCTGCTCTTGGTAGATCAGCAGATGATAAGTGCTTCCGAGGATCGGGTCGAGGGCTTCCTTCAGTTCCGGGTGGATCGGGTCGAGCTGCTGACGGTTGTTTTTGCGGTGCGCGTAGTTTGTGTGGGCGTTTGCGCCCATGGGGCCGGGCCGGTACAGGGCGATCACGGCGGTGATGTCATCGAAGTCAGTTGGCTCCATCAATTTCAGCAGTTCGCGCATCGGCCCGCCGTCGAGCTGGAACACGCCGAGGGTGTCACCGCGGCCCAGTAGCTCGTACGTCTTGGGGTCGTCCAGCGGGATGGTCTCGGTGGACAAGTCGATGCCGCGGTTGTCCTTGATGATCCGGATCGCGTGGTCGATGATGCCGAGGTTGCGCAGCCCCAGGAAGTCCATCTTGATCATGCCCATGGATTCGCAGCTGGGGTAGTCGAATCCGGTGATGATCACCCCGTCCTTCTCCCGCTTGTGCATGGGAATCAGGTCGAGCAACGGCGTCTTGGACAGGATGACGGCGCAGGCGTGAACGCCGGTGTTTCGGATCAGGCCCTCGATGCCCTGGGCGTTGTCGATGACCTTTTTGACGTCCGGCTCGTTGTCGTACATCTGCCGGATCTCGCCGGCCTCGCCGTAGCGCGGGTGGGCGGTGTCGAAGATGCCGGCCAGCGGGATGCTCTTGCCCATGACGTCTGGCGGCAGCGCCTTGGTGAGGCGGTCGCCCATCGCGAAGGGGTAGCCCATCACCCGCGAGGAGTCTTTGATCGCCGCTTTGGCCTTGATCGTGCCGAAGGTGTTGACCTGCGCGGTGTAGCCCTGACCGTATTTCTCGGTCACGTAGCGGAGCATCTGGTCGCGCTTGCGGTCGTCGAAGTCGAGGTCGACGTCGGGCGGGCTGATCCGCTCGGGGTTCAGGAACCGCTCGAAGAGCAGCCCGTACTTCAGAGGGTCCAGCTCGATGATCCGTGTGAGGTACGCGATCAAGCTGCCGGCGGCCGAGCCGCGGCCGGGCCCGACGGGGATACCGTTGTCCCGCGCGTACTTGCAGATGTCAGCGACGACGAGGAAGTACGACGAGAAGCCCATCGGGCCGATGACCTTCATCTCGGTCTCGATGCGCTCGGCGACCTCCGGTGGCGGGTTGTCGCCGTAGCGGTACCGCACACCGTCGGCGATCTCCTTGCGCAGCCACGACTCCTGGGTCTCGCCCTCTGGCACGTTGAACTGCGGCATCTGGTCGACGAAGGAGAAGACCTCGTCGTAGGACTCGACGCTCTCGGCGATCCGCAGCGTGTTGTTGCACGCCTCGGGCAGTTCGGCGAACAGAGCCCGCATCTCCTCAGCGGTCTTGAGGTAGTAGCCGCTGCCGGCGAACCTGAGTCGGTTCGGATCGTCCTTATTTTTGCCGGTGCCCACACACAGCAGGGTGTCGTGGGCGTCGGCCTGGTCCTGTGTGATGTAGTGCGCGTCGTTGGTGGCCAGCAGCGGGATGTTCAGCGCTTTGGCCAGCCGTAGCAGGTCTTGGCGTGCGGTGCGCTCGATGTCGATGCCGTGGTCCATCAGCTCCAGGAAGTAGTTCTCCCGGCCGAAGATGTCCTGGTACTCGCTCGCGGCTTCCAGTGCCTTATCGAACTGTCCGAGGCGCAGGCGGGTCTGGATCTCGCCCGAGGGACAGCCGGTGGTTCCGATGATGCCCGCGCCGTGCTTGGCGATGATCTCCCGGTCCATGCGCGGTGTCCCAGAGGGGTACTGGCCCTCCAGCGAGGCCAGCGACGCCAGCCGGAAGAGGTTCCGCAGCCCCTGGGCGTTGCGCGCCCACATCGTCATGTGGGTGTAGCGGCCGCCGCCGGCGACGTCCTTGCCCTCGCCGTTGCCGGAGACCGCCCGCTGACCGCCCGGACCCCAGAATTCCTGCCTACGGCTGAAACGGCTGCCCGGGGCGACATACGCCTCGATACCGATGATCGGCTTCACCGACCCGAAGCCCTTGGCGACCGACTGGAACTCGTACGCCCCGAACATGTTCCCGTGGTCCGACATAGCCACGCCCGGCATGCCCAGCCGCTCGACCTCGGCGAACATGGGCTTGAGCTTCTGAGCCCCGTCCAACATCGAGAACTCGGTGTGGTTGTGAAGATGGACGAAACTTTGGGGCACGGGCGCTACTCCTTGGGATTCAGCCTAGGCCGCCACCCTAGCGAGCCCGAGCGCTGGGGTCCGCCGCTTCCACTGGCCGACACGACCGCTGGCGCTGTGGTCACTCTCGGGATGGAGTGGCCGGGCTGACCACGCGCTCCTCTGCCGCACCTCGCGGGCAGGCTGGCACCGGTCCGATGCCTTCCGTTTCGCTGTCTGGGGCTGTCGCCGTGCTCAAACGGTACCGGGGGCGCGAACTGCCGTGTGATGCGGCCCGCGCGTACCCGGCAGACCGGGTGTCTCAGTCGAGACTGTCAGGGAGGGGCGGTCAGCCCGCGAGCCCGTGGGCGGCTGCGAGGTGTCGGTAGGACCACTGCCGGGCGGCATGGCTGCCGATGTGGGTGCTGATCATGATTTCTTGGGCGCCAGCGTTCGTCCGGAGTGCCTCCATGCGTGTCGCGACCTGCTGGGGGTCGCCCAGGAGCAGTTCATTGAGCCACTGATTGATCGATTCTGTCTCCGTTGTGGTGGCCGGGAACGCCCGGGCGTCTGCGGGTGTCATGAGCGGGGCGGGGTCGGGCGTCGCACGGCGGAGCCGGATCATGGCTATTGCGGCGGGAAGGGCCAGGCTGCGGGCTTGGTCTTCGTCTGGGGCGGCAACGGCGGTGATTGCGATGATGGCGTACGGCTCGGGTTGCTGGGCGCTGGGACGGAAGTGTCTCCGGTAGGCGTCCAGAGCCTCCACGGCGCGGCTTCGGCCGTGGCGGTAGTTGAGGGCGTAGGGCAGTCCCAGATTGCCGGCGAGCTCGGCGCTCATGGTTGAGGAGCCGAGCAGCCAGACGGGCGGGCGCGGATCGGTGGTGGGAACGGCGTGCACCGCGGCGCACGGATGATCGGCCGGGAAGCCGCGGTCCAGGAAGGCGATCAGATCGCCGACCTCGGCGCCGAAGTCGCCGGCGCTGCGGCGCAGCGCGCGGGCGGTGGCGGGAGCGCCGCCCGGAGCGCGCCCGACGCCGAGGTCGATGCGTCCGGGGTGGAGCGCTTCGAGGAGCCCGAACTGTTCGGCAACAGCCAAGGGCGCGTGGTTTGGGAGCATCACACCGCCCGATCCGAGGCGCAGGCTCTGGGTGTGGGCGGCGAGGTGGGCGAGCAGCACGGCGGGGGCGGCGCTGCCCAGCGCAGGCATGCCGTGATGCTCGGCCACCCAGAACCGGCGGTAGCCCTGCGCTTCGGCGGAGCGGGCCAGCGCGGTGGTGTCGGCGAGAGCTTGGCTGGGGCGCGTTTCCGCGTCGGTGGTGACCTGGTCCAGGACGGAGAGCGGTGCGGGTGAGACGGTGTGGCTGGGCAGGGGTGAGCGGGGCATTTCGACTCCTTTGCTGAGAAGGAGCGGTCAGGAGAGCAGGAGGACGGCGTCCCAGCGGGTGGAGACCTGGGGGGCGGGGAGGTGAGCGTGGTCGGCCAGGACGAGGGCCACTCCTGCCGCGCCGATCAGAAGGCCGGGCTCGTCGCGTCGTTCGCCCCTATTGACGTGCTGGAACCCGAAGGGATGGGAAGAGTCGAAAGCAGCGGTGATGGTCTGGATGAGAGCGGGGTTGGGGTCGCCCGTGGCCTGCAGGATGCCGGCGTGACCGTGGCAGATAGTGGGTCCTTCGGCGTCCCAGTCCTTGATGGGACGGGCGGCCAAGGAGCGATGAGCGCTGGTCCCGGCCTCGGTCAGGGACACGTCGGAGAGTGCCTGCCCCGCGGCAATCAAGGCGCTTCCGACGCCGGGCCCGCCGTAACACCATGCGTCGCGCCGTCCTCGCTTGCTGGTGGTGGCCGTTCCCCGGTCGACGTTGTCGCAGGTGACCTGCGGAGGCCAGGTGTCACCGTCGCGCCAGCGCAGCAGCCACGAGCCGGCGTTGCGTATCGCGGCGGCCGTGGTTTCGTCGCCATAGTCGGCGCTGTGACAGGCGGCAAGGAATGCCATCGGTCCCGCAATGCCGTGTGCCAGGCCGGTGTTGGCTCCGTCGGGGTTGTGAGGGTCGATGGCGGCGTGTGCGTTCTCGGTGGCCGGCCGCCACCATCCGGGGCGCGGGTCCTCGGGGGTGAGGATCAGCGCGGTGAGTGTGTCGCGGGCCGCAGTCAGTCCCGGTTCAGCCTCGGTGTGGCCGGCAGCTGTCGCGGCCAGCAGGACACGGCCGATCCCGGACAGGCCGTTGATGACGTCGTACACGTGGAAGGGGGCGCCCTGCCCGCCTTCGTCCAGGCGCCTCTTCTGCCAGGCGGCGAGACTGATGGCCCTCGTGGATAGCCAGGTCACACCGCGAGTGAGCGAGGAGCGGAGGCGTTCGGGATCGGTCAGGTACCCCGAGCCGATGATCAGCGAAGTGGCGAGGGCGCCGTATCCGCTGTGGATGCCGGCGGGGCCGCCGCCCTCGCCCTGGCTGGCTCTGGCGGCTATCTCCCAGTGCTTCAACGCGGCGTCCTCGAAGCACGGATCGGTCGCGGAGAGGCGGGCATGCAGCAGGGCGGTTCCGGCCAATCCCCGCGACAGTGAGGACACCAGCAGGGGGCGTTCGATCGCGTCGCTGACCGTGGTGGGGTCGAGGAGCCTGGTAGCGACGGTCGTCGAGTGCTCGGCGGCAAGAGAGCGAGAGAAGGAAGCAGAAGTGGGAGGCAGGGTGGTCATGCGTCCTCGTTTCGGTGAGATGCGGTGTGGGCTTGCAGGGCAAGCAGGTCAGCTGCCAGGGATCGGACGATCTTTTCGGCTTCCGCTCCGGGCACCAGCCGGTTGCAGTGCATGTGGATGAGGTCGCTGAAGCAAGTGCTGCGCTGCGAGGCGGGCACAACCTCCCGGTATGCGCCGAGCATCCTGTTCCGGTCTGCCCAGAGTTCGCGGAGACTCTCCGTTAGATCCGGGGTGAGGGGGTGATCGGCGGCCCGGGCTGCCGGCCGCAGGGCGGCGGCGTGCCGGTGAGCTTCCCGGTCCAGGCGGTAGGTGCCCAGCGCGGCTGCCGGTTGTCCGCTCATGCTGCGGGCGATGGCCGCCGCGGACAGTGCGCCAGCGACGAGGCGATCGTCGTTGCTGTGGTGGTGGGCAAGCGCGGCCAGAGCGAGAGCGCTGTCCGCGGCGAAGACGTCCTCGGCGGCGACGATCGCGCCGCCACCGCCGTACCGCTCGGTCTCCTGTTCATAGGGGTCGACGCTGAATCCTCCGCAGAGCCGTTGCCTGTTCAGCGCTGCGCCCCACTCGGCCAGGGCCGGCAGGATGCGTCCGCCCAGTTCGTGGGGTGGCCCGTTGAAACGGATCCGCAGGTGCGGGCCGTGGATGGCGTCCTGGTAGCGGAGCCAGAACCACCTGTCCCAGTGCCCGTGGAGGTCGGAAGCGAGTGCGGGGAGGGTTGCCAGGATCGTGTCGTGGTGGTCGGCAGGCGCCTGTACGGACAGTGACAGCCAGCGACTTCCGGGCAGATACCGGCCGCTGCTTGCGGGCCGTGGCGGGTGGATCCGCAGGGGCGCCGGGATCCCGGCGCGGGAGTTGTCGGTCCGGTGGAGGGCGACGCTGAGATCGACGATGTGGCGCCCGTCACGGCCGGATAGTACGGCCTGGACGGAGTCGGGAAGGCTCGCGGTGACTGCGCAAAGGCCTCGGCGGCAGTAGCGGCGCAGGAGCTCGCGGTCTTGTGGGTTGTCCAGGTCCAGCGGCAGTTCGCGGTCGCCGTCATCGGTGACCACCACGCCCGGGGGTGCCGGACGGGTCTGTTCGCGCCAGCGTGTCAGCGCGTCATCCCAGGTGCTTCGGGAGCCGGCTGCACGCGTGAGGGAAGCCGGTAAGGTCCAGCGGGCGGGGGCCAGCAGCACGCGACGGTAGCGCACGGCTGGCTGGAAGGGAGTCTCCTGGCGCCAGGACCACCCGTGCCAGGGCCGCGCGTTACCGTGCCCGATGAGCGACAGCAGCCGGGCCAGCGGTGGCAGAAGGCCCGAGGCCAACCGCGAGTAGACCACGGGGATGATCTCACGCCGAAGTTTGTCGGACCACACGACGAGGCGCTGCCCCGTCGAGACCAAGGCCAAGTCCTTGAGGAGGAGGTCGCCCGAGCGGGTCGGGGCTCCGACGGGGATACGGAGCCGGGCGAATCCCGTCTCTGCCGCTACCGATGCGGTGTCGAAGGTCCGGGACAGCACAACGACTTCGGCAATCAACGCCGCACCTGCGCTGTCCGCGACATCAAAGGCACCCGGCAGGAGGTGCGAGAAGCGCCCTGCGGTAGATCCGGCATCTTGTGACCCACCTCCCCGGCACACGGCCAGGGCGAGCCCCCTCTGGTCGGACGCTGCGTATCCGTCTGCGCAGAGCCGCACATAGATCTCGCCGGTGCGGGGCGGTATGTCCCCAGCCGGGGCCCGGAGCTCATCGATGTCCCGGTCCTTGAGTTGAACCTCGGTGACTCCCTCGGCCAAGGCTCGGGACAGCAACCGAGCCAGAACCGCGTCACGCGCCGGGTCGGAAACCGCCGGGCCGATGCCGGCTATGCCCAGGGCGCAGCCGATGCCTACGGCCGGGTCCGTGGCCTCCATCAGCGGCACCGATCGGCCGCGCCCATACCGCTGCAAGAAGGCGTCGTGGTAGCTGCGCAGTGGAGGAACGCCCCAGCCGATCGTCCACAGGACACTGGCCGCATCCGCTGCCTCCTGCGCGAGCGAGGCGGGCAGTTCGACCGACGCGTCCACGACGGTATCCGACCGCAACGGTCGGGGACAGTGGAAGATCTCATCTGCCACGTCACGCGCAGCGCTCAGCGCCGCGAGTCGGCTCGGGTTACCCGGCGGGTGACTGTCCGCCTCCACGAGTAGCTTCTTCAGCCGGGACAGATCACAGCTTCGGGGTGAATCATGCGCGAGCCGGTCGAGCATATGTCCCAGCGGATCGTCGCGAAGGTCATACGGGAGCAGATCGTGCAGCAGGACTCCGGCCCGGAGAAGACTCAGAAGCGACTGCTCGATCAGCGCGCCCGGCGCTTGCGGCCAGCGCCGATGCACCGTCTCGATTACGGCAGCACCGGTCACTCCCCCGCGTGCTGCCTTGACGATGTGGTCGATCGCCGTGGTGGCCCTCACCGTGGTCGCTGTCGGCCGCGGCTCCGTCAGACTGCCTCGCTGCTCGCTGTGATACCTCGGGCCGCGACGCGTCAACAGGGTGTTGGTGTGCAGGGTGAGCCGCTCCAGCACGCCGGGCTCTCGGACCAGTTGGTCGCATACGGCTGCAAGCCAGCCGGCACTCGGCGTCGTACGGGTACGGTGATGGCCGTCCATCCGAAGGGCCGGGGGCTCATCGCTGAACCGAGCCACGCAGACTCCCGCGAAGGAACCCAGGGGCGTCGTTCGGTACCGCAGACGATTCTGGTAACTGCGTTGGGTGCAGTCGAGATTGCTGTCTGGTTCGGATCGCCCCGTCTCGGCAGGGATGTTCCGGGTGGCCAGGAAGATTGCTTCCTGCAGAAGGCCGTCCTCGGTCTGATCGTCTGAGGGAGTGGTGGCACCCAAGGGGATTCGGGCCAGTGCTGTTGCGGAGGCGGTGAAGACAGACGCCACCTATCTGCCCCCCTTCCAGGGGTGTCGAGGTGAGGGGAGGGCCAGGGGCCCCGCCAAGTCGCCTCAGCGGGCATCGTTCACCGCACGTCGTGCCGGCGCGGTGATTCTCGGCGGGGCCCTTGATCTGGGTACTAGACCGCGTCGGCCGGGTAGTTGCAGGCGGGCTGGGTGTCGCATCCGTTGTCGGTGGTCCGGTCGACCGCGAGGCCTGCGGCCGGCGCGACGGTGACGTCCGTGTCGAACAGGTCGGCGGTGAGGTCGTCGAGTTTCATGGGTCGGGCTCCTTTACAGGTTTACGCACAGGACGGGTGCGCCCCGTCGAGCACGTCGTGAAATCCGGCGGTGCCGATCGGACAGCCGGGGCTCGCAAATCAACGGCGGTGCCGGGCCTTTAGCTCCCGGCAGCGGGTCTTGAACCACCATCAGCAAACCGCCGGACGAAGATCCAGGGGAGGGCTCACACCGGGGGCACACAGTCGCGGAACCCCGTCCATGTCCGGCTACCGGGCACTACCCTCATGTCCCCCGGAGCGCAACGCTTCTGGGCCGGCGCGGACTCCCACGCGCCACCGCACCGTCGGCCGTCCAAGGAGGACGTGATGGCACGGAGAAAAAAACCCCCAAACCGGCGATTAGCCATGCTGATCGACGAGAGCGGAGCCAGCCACGCGAGCCTGGCGCTCCGCGTCAACCAGTTGGCCGCCGGAGCCGGCATCACCCGGTCCTACACCCACACCTCGATCGACAACTGGACGAGTCGGGGCATGACCCCCGACCCCCCGGCCGCATCGCTGCTTGCCCTGGCTCTGAGCGAGCGACTGGGTCGAACCGTGTCACTCGAAGGGATGGGCTTGGCCCCCGCAGCCGTCCTCGACGCCGGGAGT
Organism: Streptomyces sp. NH27; assembly: GCF_056859195.1. Taxonomy (NCBI): domain Bacteria; kingdom Bacillati; phylum Actinomycetota; class Actinomycetes; order Kitasatosporales; family Streptomycetaceae; genus Streptomyces; species Streptomyces sp. NH27. Next base: position 13,207 of record NZ_JACEGK010000037.1, on the reverse strand, counting down.
GGCTTGACTTTCCACAGAGACACCGACCAGGCGCTGCACCTCGCGGCGGAGTATTGGAGCACTGTGGACCGCCGGACCTTCGCCGCAACCCCTTTCGCCCTCACCGCCTACACCACCCCTGTCACCCGCTGGCTGGCTGTACCCGCCGACCCCGTTCCTTCCAGCGAGCGGACGTCCAGCCATCACCAAGGACGCCGCGTCGGCCGAGCCGACCTCGACGACCTTTGGGCGGCCTCCGAGGATGCCCGCCGGTGGGACTCCAAGTACGGCGGAGGCAACTGGAGAGCCAGCATGGTCACCGACTGCCTCACCCACCGTGCTGTGCCGCTCCTGCAAGGCACCTTCACCGAAAGCGTAGGCGCCGAGCTGTTCGCGGCCACTGCGGAGCTGGCCCGGGTCGCCGCCTGGCACGACGTCGACATGGGACACCATGCGACCGCCCAGCGCCACTTCGTGCAGGCCCTGCGTTTGGCCCGTGCCAGCGCCGATCCTGCCGTTGGCGCCTACGTTCTCAGCACCATGGCCCTGCACACCTTCCTGCGCGGCTTCCCCACCGAGGCGGTCGACATGGCCGAAGGGGCCTACGAGCGGGCCAAACACGAAGCTCCCGCCCGCGTCCTCGCCTTCGCGAAACTCGCCCAGGCCCGCGCCCACGGGCTCGCCGGCGACGCCCCCAGCGCAGTCGCCGCGCTCATCCACGCGGAACAACTCGTCGACGCCGCCGAGACCGACCCCCGCGACCCCAGTTGGCTCGCCTACCTCACCCATGCCCGCATCGCGGCTGACGCCGCGGAGATCTACCGCGACCTCAAACTCCCCGGCCAGTCCCTCGCCTGGAGCCGCCGCGCATCGGTCATGCCCGCGGGCATCTACTCCCGCGCCGTCGGCATTCGCCACACCGTGGTTGCCACCGCCCACCTCCAACGCCGCGACCTCGAACCCGGCCTCGAAGCGGGCGAACACGCCCTGACCATCCTCGGCCGCCTGCACTCCACTCGCAGCCGCTCCTACCTCCGTGCCTTCACCACCGGGCTGGCTCCGTGGCGTTCACGCCCCGACGTCCGAGACTTCCTTCACCGCGCCGACCTCGTCCTGACCGCTGACTGACCTCCACAGAGTGGGACAGGCGCATATCGTCAGTCTCGGGTGGCACCCTCGGGCCAGATGATCGAAAACGGCACCCCAATGCGCTCCGCGTACGCCACGACATCCGCGGTGCCCCCGTATCCCCGCGCGGGCTGGCCGTCCCAGACGGCCACCAGGAGATCCACGACGCCGACAAGGATCTCGCTGCCTGCCTGGTGCGCCTCGGATGTCGACGCCGTCAGGCCGGTGGAGTGGACCTCGGAGGCCCGGCGGATCAGGTCGTCGTAGGTCGCACGGTGGAACTCAGGCAGGCTCTCACGGTATTCCTCGGCCGGCACGACGACTTCGATCCGGCCTCCATGGTCGAGGACGGCTTCTGCGAACCAGGCGTCCGGGCCGTCGGCGATGCAGCTGACGCCCACCAGTTCGTCGGGCGGGTACTGCTCGACCACCGCAGTGAGGGCGGCGCAGACGAGTTGCTCCACGTCGTCCGGCAGTCCGCGGTGTCCGGTGATGCCCAGTCGCATGATCCGCCCTTCCAAATGCTCAAAGGTAGACGCCGTGCAGCAGGTCGTCGAAATCCCGCACGACCTTCGGCGGGGTCGCCGAACTGTGCGCTCGCCGTACTGCCCGGGCCCGCTCCACGATCCGGCCGGAACGGTAGCGCACCCCTGTGTCGAGTGCCCGCGTGGCGAGGAAGAACGCGCCATCGATCCGGCCGGCAGCGAGTCGCGCGGCCGCGAGGTCGAGTTCGAGCAGGGCGCGCTGCTTCGCGTGCCCCGACGCGAGGGCTTCGCCCGCTTCGTCCTGGGCAGCCTGGACCCACTGCGGCAGGCCGAGGCGGGCCCCGCACGATAGCCGCATGGCTGCGACTTTCGCTCCGGTGAAGGTGAATATCCACGGCCACGGCGCGGGGTCCTCGTTGGAAACGAGCTCGGCGGCGCGAGCCGCCTTCGTCAGGGTGCGATCGCACGATCGCGGGTCACCGGCGGCGGCGTGTGCAAGCGCTTCGGCTGAGAGCAGCCACGCATCGGCGATCGCCAACGCTCGGTCAGAGGAGAGTTGACGTCGGGCCTGCTGAAGAAGGTTGAGGCTCTGAACGGCGTTGCCGGCGTGTGCCTCGAACTGCGCAAGGCTGCCGAACTGGTAGGCGGCCAGGAGCCGGTCGCCCGAGGAGCGGGCGGCCTTGATGGCTGTGCCGTACCAGGTGCGTGCCGATCCGTAGTCGCCCATGTCCCAGGCCAGCCAACCGGCCAGGCTGGCCGCCTCGCTTCCTACAGCGGCCAGGCGCATCTTCGTTGCCCGGTCTTCCGTCTCGGCGGTGATCGTCTGCGCAAGCCGTAGGTGAGCAAGGACCGGTTCCTGGAGTTGACGAGAAGGGGTGGAGCCGTCCAGGCGCCGGAGGGAGGTCGTGATGAGCCGTAGTGGCGCCGCCTGCCCGTCGCCGGGCTGGGCGGTGTGGGCTGCGGAAGCCGGGGGGAGGATCGGTGCGGTCGCCACCGCTGCTGCACCCTTGAAGAAGCTACGCCGTTCCACGTCTGTTCCATCCACCTGGGCGGGGATGACCGCCGATTGGTCGGCGAGACCGACCAGCCGCATGGGGATTCTCAGATGGGTGGCCTGGCGTCGATACGGGCCAGTTTGACCACGCGTCCGAATTCACCGCTGTTCGCTGCGTCTCGAATGGCCTGCGCTGACCAGTTCACCGGCACTCCCGCTTCCGTTGTTACATCGTTGCTCTCCCCGATCCTCCACGCGTATGCGGCGCACGCATAGCCGTATGCACATGCCGGGTGACCGCTGGTACTGCAACCGTGACCCGCTGTTAAGTGCAAGTCACCTACTGGAAAGGGCAGATGCTCGCGCCCGCTACTCACAAAGGCCCAGTGATGACAGTGAAAACGGTCGCACGCCCCCGAGGACACCCCGGGTACTCCGAGACGCTGCCTTGCACTGTCGAGGGCGCCGGGGCCGCACGCCGACTGGTACGCACCGCCCTATGCGCCTGGGGGATGGAGGCTCTTATGCACGACGGTGCCCTCGTCGTCAGCGAGCTGGTCTCCAACTCCTCCGAGCACACTGACTGCTCGTTGGTTCGGGTCACCGTCGCCAGACTGTCCCCCGACACCGTACGGATCGAGGTCGTGGACCGGTCCCCCATCCTGCCAGCGCCTCGGATTCCCGGGCCGGAGGACGAGCACGGGCGCGGCCTGGTCGTCGTGGAGAGCCTGACGGAGCGCTGGGGCATTGACCGGCTCCCTTTCGGCAAGCGCGTGTGGGGTCTCCTCAGCGAGGGCGAGATGACCGAGTGATCCGCAAGGTAGTGCGTACATGGGGGCTAGTACTCCTGGCGGGCTGGACCGGGATCGTCTTCGTGATCGCGTTGGCGGTGCTGTGCGGGCTGGAGCTCGGCCTCGCTATCGCCGGAAATCCGTATCGCCCGTAATCGAACGCCCCCCCAGTCGCCCGCTCCGGCCGCGCTGAGTCCAGCAAGACCCCGACGCTTCGTGCCCCCGGGCGGGGTGGACTCACGTTTGGTCGCCATGGCCGGAGCGGGTCTCTTCATCGCCAAACAGGCTCCTGCCCGGCAGGGACGCACCCGTTCGATGAGGGCTTCACCCTGTCCGATCACCTGCCGCACTCCATCGACGTCCTTGTCCCCGGATAACGGCACCTCGTGGACCGTCGACGTTTCCGATACTCGCTCGACAAACAGGAGTACACATGCCCGTACCCCTGCCGCGTGACTCGGCTTTGGCGCCGGTGAACTTCCCGAGTCTGGAGGCCGCCTACGTCGCGCTTCTGCGGGCGGCCACCGAGGAGGGCCAGTTCCGCATCGCCCCGCGCGGCAACGCCGCCCGCGAGGTCATCGGTGTTGCCTTCCGGCTTCCCGACCCGCGGCAGCGCCTGCCGTACCTGGCGCAGCGGAAGGCCAATCCGGTGTTCCACTTCGCCGAGGCCCTCTGGTACCTGGCCGGCCGCCGGGATCTGGCGATGATCGGGCACTACGCCCCGTCGATGGCGTCCAGTTCCCGTGACGGGGTGACCATCGGTGGCTCGGCGTACGGGGCGCGGATCTTCACCCCGGCCGCGGGCGACGACATGGCGCCGTTCGACCGTGTGCTGGAGCTGCTGCGCCGTGAAACAGACAGCAAGCGTGCGTTCATCCCGGTGTTCCGCGAAGAGGACCTGTCCGATGCCGAGGACAATCCGGACATGCCGTGCTTGGCCGGCCTTCGCTTCCTGCCGCGGGACGGGTGGCTGCACATGGTGTGCTCGATGCGTGCCAACGACCTGGACTGCGGCCTGCTCAGCGACGTCTTCTCGTTCACGATGATCCAGGAGTTCGTAGCTGTACAGCTCGGTCTGGAGCTGGGTACGTACACCCACTACATGGGGTCGGCGCACGTCAACGACGTGAACGCCGAACGTGTGGACCGCGTACTGGAGGAGGCCGCGACCCGGGTCGAGTCGTCTGCCTTCCTGTTTTCCCCGATGCCGGTCACGACCACGGCCGGCACCATCGCCCAGGTCCTGGAGCACGAGCAGGTCCTGCGTACGAACCAGGTCGCCTACAGCGCCGACGAGATCGCGGAGCTCGGCCTCGACCCGTACTGGCAGCAGGCGGTGTTGCTGTTCGAGGTGCACCGGCAGATCACGCACGAGCAGGCCGAGCTGGTCGAGGCCGGGGTGCTGGCCGCGTTGGACCGGGGGTTGCGCTGGCTGCTCGGGCACCGCTGGCCGGCCTGCTTGGCTGGAGCGAGCGCGCGGTGAACCGCAAGCCGATGCAGAGTGGCGGGGTCGTCGACGGCGTGGACTGGGGCCGCTGGTCGGTGATCCTGTGCAAGCCGGACGCGGTCGAGCGCGGTCCGGTCGACGACGTTCTCGACCGGTTGACGCTGCCGGGGGTGCAGTTGCTCGGCCGGACCGAGGTGGCGGTCGCGTCGTGGCAGATCCACGTCCACTACTGGGACATGCTCGTTGATCGGGACTGGTTTCCCGATCGAGACATTCCGGGCGTGCCTGGAGGCGGAGTTCGTCGGCCGTACCGTCGTTGTCGCTCTGGCCTACGGGCGCCGCGGCATCCACGGATGGATGCGCGACCGGTTGGGGCACTACGACCCGACGGTGGCCGCGGCCGGGACGATCCGCGGCGACCTCGGCGACGACTCGCTCGCCCAGGCCCTCGCCGAGCGGCGCCTGATCCGCAACCTCGTCCACACATCCGACGACCCGGCCGCGGCCTGCCGTGATTTCGGCACGTGGTTCGGTGCCGGCCGCCGTGACCTGCTTCTCCCGCACCAGCGCACCGCTGCCCGCGCCACCGTCATCCATCCCTGGGAGGTCCCGTGAGCGCGCCCATACCCATGGCCGTCCGGCCGCTGCCGATCTTGACGCCTGATCAGGTCGCACAGATGAAGCCCGCACTGGCTGATGTAATCGAGTACCGCAAGTCCGGGCTGTCGCTGAACCACATCGTCGGCTGCCCGCTCGACTGCGGTTACCGCGTGCGGCACCTGTTCGGCAACTTCGAGATGAAGACGCCGCGACGGTTGATGAGCGATGAGGACGCTGTCGCCGCGCTGACCGGTCACCGGTACTTCCGCCCGCACAAGACGCCGATCCAACTGTTCAACCGGGCCACGGACCCTATGCTGCCGGTGGTCAAGCCCCACCTGTTCGCGGTGCTGCGCCAGTTGGACGACCAGGGCCTGACCAACCACGTGCTGATCATCACTCGGTGGCGAGTCGACCCCGAGGACTGCGCCGTCCTCAACTCGATCTGGAACCTGCGGCTGACGGTGCTGGTCACGCACTCCGGCATCGACCATCCGGCGATCGAGCCGGTGGACTCCACGATCGCGGCCCGGAGCCTGGTCACGCTGTACGAGCTCGCCGAGCGATACCGCACGGTGCTGTACTGGCGGCCGATCGTGTCCGGCCTGAACGACTCCGATGCCCACCTGGAACGCGCTCGGGAGCTTTCCGCGCACGCGCACGCCACGGTGTTCACCGGCCTGTTCTTCCGGGAGGAGATCGCCGCCTACTACGAGGCGCACGGCCTGCCGATGCCGTACGAGGACACGGCACGCCGCAAGATCATGCCGGAGGTCGCCGAGAAGCGGATCCTGGACTACTTCCACACGCCGGACCGAGCCGATGCCCCGTGGGGCCAGTTGTACCGCAAGACGTCCTGTGCGGTGGCAGCCGCGCACGGGGAGGCGGACTACAACGGGCACATCGGCATCGAGGAGCTGTGCAGCATCTGCCCGGCCGAGCAAGTCGCCCGGTGCACGGCGGCGTGGGTACGGCCCGGCCTGGACGAGGTGACCGCCGCGGCGCGCCAGTTGGGTGCGAGGGGGCCCGTGGAGATCGACGACCCGGGGCGAGACAGCCTGTGCCCGGTGCCGCTGGTCCGGAACTCCCGTGAGGTCGGGCTTGGCTTGCGCGATGAGCGAGTCCAGGCCGTAGGAGGGAAGGCCCGGCCAGGTGGTGCGGGCCAGGCGGAGGGTGTCGATCACGCCGGCCGGTGCCCAGCCGGGCAAGTGCGCGGACAGCGCCCGGTAGTCGACGTGTGCGTTGTGTGCACAGATCCAAGCGCCGCCGAGGAGGCCCCGGAGGAAGAAGACCGACTGCGGCTGTTGGCCGGCACACAGCACGCGAAGTACGACCTGCGGAAGTCCAGGGCAGCGTAGAAGTAGGCCAAGGCGTCGATGGCGGCGCGGTCGGCCAGGATCACATCCGCGCCCTGGGCGGCAGCGGTGATCTCGTCGGCGATTCCCTGAGCCATGATCCACCTGACGTGGGACGGGCTCGTCGCCGTCGCGGTGCCGCCCGGCCTGCCTGGCACCCCCCAACCAGAAGAGGACCCCAAGCTGTGGTGAAGTCCGCTCCGATCGACTCGATACATATCCACGAGCCGCGATACCGCGCGCTGGTCGACCGGCACGTGCACACAGTGCTCCGCGAGGAACACCTTGATCATGTGCGCGTTGGCCCCGGCGAGCACGAGGAATCCTGCGCTGTGAAGGACGCGGTGCACTTCGTCATCACGGCAGCCACGGCATGTCACTGATCGAACCGGCTCAGGACGGTCCTCGCACGCCCTACATGAACTGGCGACCGCCAACGACCTGGACCGCAGAGGTTCTGCTGGTAGAGCCCGACCACCTACTGCTGCGCGATGTCGGGGGCGGAGGCGTCCTCCTTCCGGGTGGACCGGTACGCGACGGACAGACGCCTCTGCAGGCCGCGCGCAGCACCCTAGCGGGGCCGGGAAGTTCCGAGCGCACGCTTCTCCCGGCGGTGGTCTACCAGCGCCAGATGACACGGCGAGTGCTCTACCTCCACACCTTCATCAGCGAGCCCCTGCCGCGGACAGTCGCCGACACCGTTGAGTTGGCGGACAGTCGCTCACGATCCTTAATCCTCCAGCGGAGCCAGGCGTGGCACCGGCTACCGGCGATCGCCCGCCTGCATGCGCAATTCGCCATCGCAGCGAGGGAATCGGAGGTTTCCGCATACGTCGAGTGGCGGCCATGGCTGCGGCCCAGCGACCAGCTTGGCGTCCCGACGCCACGCGTCCGAGCCGAACGCGCGTCCGGCTGGCTGCTCGCATCCGAGTGCCCGAGATGAACGCGTGTCTCCCCCGAGCCCGAGTTCCGCCGGAACCGAGCAGACTGCCCTATACGCGCGGCCAGATTCCGGGCCGGGCCGCAACGGACGCTCTACGGAAGGCATCACGATGACGACCGCTACCTTGCTGACCGACCACCCGGCGTGGGCAGCCGGCCCAGACGGCACAACGTGCCGCCTCGTCGCCATCGGTGCTGACGCCTGGTTCGTCGCGTGGGACGGAAGCGGATTGGTGCCATCGAAGCTGGACGGCCCGACGGTCACCAAGACCGTCTCCGCGGTCAAGACGGAACCGGTGACCCTGCCGCCAAGTGCCCCGCGCCCGTTGACGACCGCTCTGGCCCGCCTCGGGACCGTGCACCGGCTGACCTCTCCCACGCTGTGGGAGGCCATCACCAGCGGCCTCCTGCGCCGGATCATCCGGGCTCCGCAGGCCCGTGCCCTGTATCAGCGGTGGATTACCTCGTACGGCGCGTCGTGGGACACCCCGGCCGGGGTGCTGCACACCGTGCCCGGCCCGCGCGAGGTCCTGGAGCTGAGCGAGGCGCAGTTCGCGCAGATCGGCGCGGCGCTGCACCGCAAGGCGCTGCCTGCCGCCGCCGCGGCGTACCTGGAGCACAGCGACGAGTGGGTTCAGCTCCCCGCCGACGACATGGTGAAGGCCCTCCAGGAGGTGCCGGGCATCGGCCCGTGGACCGCGGCCTGCGCCGCTGCGGACTTCACCGGGGACTACTCCGTCTACCCGCACGGCGACCTGGCGGTGCGCACCTGGGCGGCGAAGGCCGCCCCCACCGCGCCACTGCCCACGTCGCCGCGGGAGTTCGAAGCCGCCTGGTCCCGATGGGCGCCAGACCGGCCGCAACTTCACGCCCTGACCACCTACACACTCGCGTGGGGGATTCATGCCCGACAGCCCGTTACGCCACGTCCCTGACCTGATCGCTGGCGCCGACCCGGCCCGGCCGCTCGACCTGTTGCTGATCAACGCGCCGCTGCGGGACTACGCACTCAGGCCCCGCCTGACGGACTACACCCTGCCGGTCATCGGCATGGGATACATCGCCACCTACGCCAAGCGGGCCGGCCACAATGTGGGCTTGCTCGACGCCGAAGCGCACGGCCTGGGTGTCGAGGAGACAATCCGGCTGGCGAACGACGCCGGACCGCGCTGGGTCGGCCTCAACCTCCTGGCGCCCACCTACGAGCTGTCAGCGAGCATCGCTGCGGGCCTAGACGACGGCACGCGACTGATGGTCGGTGGTCACCACGCGAAGGCCGCGCCGGAGACGGTGCTCGCCGACCCGCGCATGAGCCGCCTTGCCGCCCTGGTCGTCGGCGAGGGAGAGACGCGGGTGACCGCCCTCCTGGATGATCTGGCCCGCCGCTCGGATCTGCCCGGGGTGATGTGGCGTGACCGGCTCCTCGGCACGACCGCGGAGGGCATCGAGCATGACCGCGCCCGCGTAGCTCACTGGCTTAGCCCAGACATCAACGGCCTCCCGTTCGTCGACCGGGCCTTCCTCCCGCAAGACCCGTACTCCGCCAGCGATGGTCGACGCGAGGCCAACATGGTCGGCGCGAGGGGCTGCCCGTACGACTGCTGGTTCTGCGGCGCCGCTGTGAGCAAGAACCCGGACCTGACGATCCGCACCCGTACCCCGGACAACATCATCACCGAGATGCACCAGCTCGCCGACGACCAGCAGGTGACGGCGTTCCGGTTCGTCGACGACCTGTTCCTCGGCGCGCGCCGCATCATCCACCCGATGATGGACGCGTTCATGGCGGAGGGGATCGGGGAGCGGTGGGTATGGGACGCCACGGGACGGATCAACGTCCTGGACCGCGAGGACGACACGATGCTCGACTCCCTCGCCGCATCCGGGATGCGGGAGGTCGCGCTCGGAATCGAGTCCGGCTCGGACCGGGTGTTGGCCGCGATGGACAAGCGGATCACGGCGGACATGACGCTGCGAGTCGCCGAGCGGCTGATGCGGCGCGGCGTGAACGTGAAGGGGTACTTCATCCTCGGATACCCCGGGGAGCAGCCGGAGGATCTGGCCGCGACGATGGCGCACGTGCGGCGATTGTGGGAGCTGTCCGACCGGTTGCCCGGGAGGTTCCGGGCCAGCGCGTTCGAGTTCCGCCCGTACCCGGGTTCGCCGATCTGGGACAAGCTCGTCGCGGACGGGTACGACCCGGTCGCTTTGACCGCGTACGCCGACGTAGACCTGACCGACCACGGTGCGGATGAGGCGATGCGGCAGCGCGACGAGTTCGCGTTCTCCGTCGGCATTCAGTTCGCCGGCACACCTCTGCCGGAGTTGCGCGCCACCCTGGCCCAACTCGCCCGCGAGCAGCACGACCGCAACACCGGGCCGGCGGTGAAAGCATGAGGCCCGGCCGCTTCATCACCCTCGACGGCCCTGGCGGAGTCGGGAAGTCCACGACCCTCGCCGCCCTTGAGCGCGTGCTCGCCGGCTCGGGCGAGCAGGTCCACGCCACGACCGAGCCGTCCCACAGTGAGCTCGGGCGGTTCGTGCGCGAGCACGCCGATCAGTACCAAGGAGCGACACTGGCGTGCCTGGTCGCCGCCGACCGACACGACCACCTCGCCCACGAGGTGATACCCCGGCTGGACGCCGGTGTCACCGTGATCTGCGACCGCTACGTGGCATCCACGCTTGTCGTGCAGCGCCTCGACGGCGTGCCGCAGCAGTACCTCCTAGACTTGAACGCCGGCATGCGGATACCGGACCTCGCGGTGATCCTCACCGCGGATCCGCGCAGCATCGGTTGCCGGATCGCCCAGCGCGGCGCCACCCACAGGTTCAACCGGGACGCCAGTTTCCCGGCCCGGGAGACCGCGTTGTACGAGGAGGCCGTGGCGATCCTGGGCAGCATGGGCGTGCCTGTCCTCGTGGTCAATACCGACTCCGCCTCGCCGACGGCGGTCGCTCAGCAGATCGCCACGGCCGCACTCAGCGGGCTCGATAGGGTCCCCCCGACAACTCAGATCAGCACCTAGGCAAGGAGCAACCCCGCAGTGAATGAAGAGACTTGGACGACGATCGACCGGCTCGTGCAGTGGCTGGACGAGAAGGACAACGCGACGCCGGAGATGGCGCGTCTACTGCGGCTGCTGAAGCTCTCGGAGGAGGTCGGCGAGGTAGCCCAGGCCGCGATGGGCGCCTTCAGCGCCAACCCCCGGAAGGGCCACAGCCATACGTGGGAGGACGTCGAGGCCGAGCTGTGCGACGTGATCATGAGCAGCATGGTCGCGCTGGCTACGCTCACCACGGACCCAGCCAAGCGGTTCCAGGAGCGCTTGGACACCGTCGCCGAGCGATCGCTGTCCCCGGCGGGAACAGTTTGAGCATCACCTCCTCGCCGACGCTGCTGCGGGCGGACGAGGAGGCCGTGTCGGAACTGGCCACTACCGGGATCGCCTCGACGACGCGACGCTGATCCACGTCGGCGTCGCCGTGAGGGTCGGGGGCGTCGCGTTCCTCGCGGTCCCGGTCGGTGGCCGGCGCCGGGGCGAGTACATGTCCGCGCCGGACGTCGTGATGGGGATGGCCGCCCGGGGATTGCTCCTGGGCCATCCTGGCTTCCCCGGTGTCCGGCTGCGCTGGTCTCCGCACGCAGATTCGTGCCACACCGTGGAGTGGGGCGCACCGGCTCCTGTCGTGCACGACCCGGCGATGTTGGGTCAGTTCTACGGCTACAGCACTTCGGCGATCGCCCGCCACATGGCTCAGACCGACTCGGGTGAGTCGCAGCGGCCAGGGTGGCGGGCAGGTGGTCGGCGGTGGTGAAGGCGACCTCGGGCTTCGCGAGGAAGACTGCCGGCTCGACGATGCGGGTGACCATGAGCGGGAGGACCCGCCCTGTGGGCCCAGCACTCCGGCGCCGTCGTCCTGGCCCCGAACATTGACGGCTTCCCCGAACAGATCACCGATGGCCACAACGGCCTCCTCTACGACCCCGCCCCCGGCGCCCTGACCGCTGGCCTGCGCCGCGCGCTCGCCCTGACCAGCGACGAACGCGCCCGGCTCCGCACCGCCGCCCACCGCAAAGTCCTCAACCAGCGCAACGCCGCCGAGAACCTCGCGACGCTGCTGGCCATGTTCTGGCAGCAACGCGCCACTCCCATGGCTACACTCTATGGTCATCCGGCACCGGATGCCCGTACGCCGCGGTCACAGGCACCCACCAGCACGCACCATCCCCTGGAGGCCACGCCATGACCGCGCCCCTGCTGCTCGTCGACGGCCACTACCTCGGCCCGGAAGTCCCTGCTGCCCGGGACTTCATCGGCCCGGTAGATACCGTTGTACAACTTCTCGCCGTTGGCGAAGGTGCCGATCGGCGGTTTGCGCAGCTCGATGTATTGGACGTCTTCAGGTTGGCGGGCTGTCACGTTGCTGACCGTGAAGAACGACAGGGGCTCCCACAGATCGCGGAGCCGTCCGACGGCACGAGTGCTCATCGGAGAGTTCCTGACTCATCGTCGGACTGGGCAGAGTGTGCTGTGTTTGAAGGGTGCGCTGAATCCATCGCCGATGCTGGCTGTGGGGTCGTTCAGGTCTCGGCCTGCGCACTGCCGCAACTCGACAACCTTGATCTGGTCTGTGGGATATCCGCTGACGCGCCGGACGGCCCCGTTGGCTGCGGCCACTGGTGGAAGAGTGCCGGCGATCCGCGAACCGGAAGTACGTAGGGCACGGAATCGCGACGACTGGATCTCGGAACGGGACGATCACCTGATGGACGCCCGGGGAGCCAGAACCCTGAATCTCGGAGCTGCCAACCCAGGCAACTGAAGATAACGCCGAGGTACGGCTGGCCGGCGTCCCGTGCTTGGCGGGGGCGGTGAGCAGCCAGTCGTGCGGGTCGACGTCTGCCTCGGCGGTGGCGGCCAGGTTGGCGGTGACGACCAGATCGATGCCCAGCAGTTCCTGGCGGGTCAGGCCGGTGGCGATCATGAGATCCACGGTCGATGTCGGGACTGTGATCTGGCCCCCGTACCAGGCCGGGAGGGAGAGGTGGGCCGTACCGTTGCCGGCCCGGATCACACGAGCACGAGTGCGCTGATAGTCCGTCACCATCATGTACCCCCTGGTCATCCCACGTTCAGCTTCTGCCCTGCGCGGCTGATCGTCAACGTGCTTGAGCGGTTAGCGCCTTTCGCCTCTTCTGAGTCCACTTGACCAAATCGTAAGCGCATGCGTTCGCAAGGCTGATCCTGCCCACACCGGATTGGCAGCGCGCGCAGATCCTGGCCTGGCTCCGACAGCATTCCGGCGAACCCTCCGCTGGGGACCTGAAGCGGGCCGTGCTGCACGCCGTGGGAACGTGACTGCTCAGGTGCTTGATTACGCGTGTGTGGGCGGTAGCCAGACGTTTCCGGCGAAGAGGTCGCGGAGGACGGTCATGGGGTTGAGGCCGTGTTTGCGGGCGGTGGAGAGGTAGGAGCGCACGA
>NZ_JACEGK010000036.1:0-24211 GCF_056859195.1 Streptomyces sp. NH27 | reverse complement strand
GCGAGGGGGCGGCCGGCGCCCCGGTCAGGGCCGCATGCTGGCCGGCTCGCCCGCGAGGTCCTGCGACTTCTCCCCGGCCGACGGCACAGGGGCCGGCAGCGCCAGCGAGACCAGCGCGGCGACGAGCATGAGTCCCGCGTTCACCAGGAACGCGACGCGGTAGCCGTGGACGAGCGCGGCGAAGTGACCGTTGCCGTGGCTCGCGTGCGAGGTCACGCTGGAGGCGATGGTCACCAGCACCGCGAGGCCGACGGCTCCGCCGATCTGACGGGACGTGTTAAGCAGCCCGGAGGCGGCACCGGCGTTCTTGGGGTCCACCCCGGAGGTGCCGCTGATGGTGACGGCGAGCAGCATGATGCTGACGCCGAACCCGCCGACCAGGTTCGGGATGAGAATGTGCGTCAGGTAGGCGGAGTGGGTGGGGATGGTGACGAGCCAGGCGATCCCGGCGCTGGCGATGAGCCCGCCGGCCACCAGCATGGGTCGCGGGCCGACCACCGGGACGAGTTGGCGGGAGGTGAGGCCGCCGATGATGAAGACGACAGTGACGGGCAGGATGGCCATGCCGGTGCGCAGCGCGCTGTAGCCGAGAACCTGCTGGCAGTACAGCGAGATGAAGAAGAACAGCGCGGTCAGCGTCACGCCCACGCAGAACATCAGCACGTTCGCGATCCGCATGGACCGCGGTCGGAGCAGGCCGTTCGGGATGAGCGGGTGCGGGCTCCTGGCTTCGACCACCAGAAAGGCGACGAGGAACACCGCGGCCGCGATCAGCGGCACCACCACGACCGGTGAGCCCCAGCCCTTGGCGGACGCCTCCGAGAGCCCGTAGGTGAGCGCCCCGATCCCGAGGGTGACGCAGAGGGCGCCGGGCAGGTCAAGCGGGGTCCGCTCGGTGCCGACCGCGGGCAGTAGGAACAGCACCCCGGTGACCAGCAGGGCGATGCCGGGCGGCACGTTGACGAACAGGACCCAGCGCCAGCTCAGCTCGGCGGTGAGCACTCCGCCGAGGACCACGCCGGCCAGACCGGCGATGCCGCCCATCATGCTCCACAGCGACAGGGCACGCTCGCGCTCGTGCTCGTCGGTGTGGCTGGCGGTGATGAGGCTCAGGCTGGCGGGGGTCAGCGCGGCACCGCCGATGCCCTGGGCGATCCGGGCGATGATCAGGACGAGCGGTCCGGACGCCAGGCCACCGACGAGGCTGGCGGCGGTGAAGAGGGCTGCTCCGAACAGGAACACCCATTTGTGCCCGAAGAGGTCGCCGGCTCGGGCCGCCAGCAGCAGGAGGCCACCCAGGGTGATCAGGTAGCCGCTGACGACCCACTGCTGCTGGTCGGTCGTCAGGTCCAGTCCGGTCTTCATGTCCGGCAGGGCCACGGTGACGATGGTGGCGTCCAGCACCACCATGAACAGGGCGAGGCAGGACATGGCCACGACGACGCCGAGCGGCAGGTTCGGCCGGAGAACAGGTGGTGGGGACGCGACTCGGGTCTCGGACATGGAGCCTCCTCATCAGTGGCCGACCGCGAGTGAGCACCGCGCATGTGAACGCCGTTCACGGTGAACGTCGTTCACGTTACAATGTCGTCCAGAGGGTGTCAATCAAGGGAGAATCAATGCCACTGCGCAAAGCCGACGTGGTCGACGAGGCGCTGCGCTTCCTTGACTCCGAGGGCCTGGACCAGCTCACGATGCGCAAGCTCGGCGCCGCGCTCAACGTGCACGGTGGCGCTCTCTACCGGCACTACCCGAACAAGGAGGCCCTGCTCGACGCGGTGGCCGACAAGATCGTCGAGGGCATCGGCGCCCCGCTGCCCGACGTGCCCTGGACCGAGCGGATCCAGATCCTCGCCAACCGGCTCCGCGCGGCCCTGCTCAGCCGTCGGGACGGCGCCCGGGTGGTGGCCGGCACCTTCGCGCCCGGGGCCAACACCATCAGGGGCACGGACGCGGCCATCCAGGTGCTCTGCGCGGCCGGCCTGCCCCCCGCCCAGGCGGGTTGGGTCAGCTTCGCCCTCTTCTACTACGTCCTCGGCCATGCCATCGAGGAGCAGGCCCAGCTGCAGCTGCCGTCCGACTACGACTGGCGGATCCGCAACGAGCGGCACCACGTCGAGGTGTCACCGCAGTACGCGGCAGCACTCGACTCGCTGACGGACACGGAGCCGGCGGAGCGGTTCGGCTACGGGCTGAACGTCTTCATCGAGGGGCTCCGACAGTTGCAGGCAGTCCGGCCGCCGCGGGAGGAGGCCACCCACCGCGCCGCCACCCAGCAGTCGGCCGGGCCGGGGCAGCGGGCCTGAGCCCTGGTGCCGGGTCCACTCACTCCTGCGGCCCCAGCAGCGCGTCCACTTCCCGGATCACCCGCTGGGCGCAGGCGGCCGCCGCCGGCACAATACCCTGCATCAGGAAGTAGCCGTGGGCCAGCCCCTCCCCCGGCACGTGGCGCACGGTGACTCCCGCGGCGTCCATCCGCGCCGCCAGCTCCACCCCCTCGTCACGCAGCGGGTCGTACTCGGCGGTGGCGACGACCGTCGGCGGCAAGTCCCCGAAGTCCGCCTTCAGCAGGTCGACGGCGGGGTCGGCGCGCTGCCGCGGGTCGGGGACGTACTGCTCGTAGTTCCAGGCCATGTCCTCGACGCTCAGCAGGTACCCCTTGGCGCACTCGCTGGCCGACGCCATGATCAGGCTCGGGTCCACCGGCGGGTAGATCAGCAGCTGCGCGGCGAAGCGGATGTCGCGCGCCCCGAGGGCAACCCCCAGGGCCAGGCTGGCGCCGGCACTGTCACCCGCGATCATGTGCGAACGGCCGGGGAAGGACCGGGCCGTCCACCGGGCCGCGGCGGTCGCGTCGTGCAGGGGCGCGGGATGGCTGAACTCCGGCGCCAGCCGGTAGTCGGCCGCCACCACGACCGCGCCCAGGGACGCCGCCAGCGTCCGGCAGACCCAGTCGTGGCTGTCGAGGTCGCCCATCACCCATCCCCCGCCGTGCAGATAGGTGATCACCCGCTGCTCCGCCGACTCCAGGGCCGGGGTGTAGACCCGAATCGGGAGCGCCGCCCCGTCCGGGCCGTCGATCAGCCGGTCGGCCGAGGTCACCGCCGGACCGGAACCGTCCCGGTCACGGAGCGGGCCGACCGCGTTGGCCCGGTACCGCTCGCGGGACTGTTCGACGGTCAGTTCGCGGTCCGGAGTCGGCGGGCCGTCGGCGCTCTGCCAGGCGATCAGGTGCCGGAGCAGGCGGTCCAGGGGCATCGCAACTCTCCTACGTGGTCGGTCGGGGCGAAAGTACGCACGCGCGGGATCTGCTCCCGGTCACGGCGAGCAATGGCTCGGCCCCGGTCCACCGAACTGGACCGGGGCTGACGTCGTGAACGGGCCACAGCGCTAGCGTGGCAGCGGCGCGAACCTGCTGAACCCGTGGGCGACCAGCCGGTCGAAGAAGCCCTGGTCGAGCGGGGCTGGCTCCCCGAACGAGCGCCGGATGGTCTGGTAAGTGTGGTCGCTGCGGACCGGTGGCATCGGGTAGTCGGGCTCCAGGCCCAGCATCCGGCGACCGATCTGGCCCATGTGGATCAGCGGAGCGACGTCGCGGTCGTCACGGCGCTGCTGCGCCAGCTCCCACCACTTCTCGGGTGATACCTCCTCCAGTTGATATCCGGCCCGGCGAAGGGCGTCGAAAGCGTGCATGAGCGAGACGAGCTGTGGCTTGATCATGTGGTATGCCTGGCCACCCGGCTGACCGACGGACAGGCGCGTGATGTGCTGGGCGACGAGGTCGACTGCCTCGCCGGGCACCGCCTCGGCACGGTCCGGCGCGTAGCCGATCGCGACGACCGCGCGCAGCACCGGCATGAGCAGGTCGGAGGCGGAGGTGTCGCCGGTCAGCGAGTGGCCTGTGACCAGCCCGGGGCGGTAGACGGTGCCGACGACGCCGCTGTCGGCGGCCCTGGCCACCGCCCGTTCGGCGGCGACCTTGGAGCGCGGGTAGCCGAGTTCGCCCGCGGTCTCCATGGTCGGCGGCGTCGCCTCGTCCGCCACGGCGATCCCGGCCCTGATCGCGTCGAGGAAGACCGCCAGTGTGGAGACATAGTGGAAGGCGACCGGGGCGTGCGACCGTTCGGCTACGGCGGTGGCCAGCCCGATCAGCTCCCTCGTGCCGCCGACGTTGGCTGGCGCCAGTTGCTGGTAAGCCGCGGTGAGGTGGACCGACGCGGCGCAGTGGAAGATCTGGGTGACCTGTTCGGCCATGGCGTTCCAGACCGGTGGGGCCAGGCCGAGCCGGGGCGACTCGAGGTTCGCCGGCACGGCGACGAGCCGTGCAGGGTCGTCCGAGCCGACCTCCGCCATCCGGTCCCGCAGCCGCACGTCGGCGGCCGCCTGGTCCTTCGCCCGGACCAGGCAGTAAACGACGGGGTGCTGCTGTTCGAGCAGGGCCGCGGCCAGATGGCCGCCGAGTGATCCGGTCGCACCGGACAGAACGATCGCGGTCATGCCATCCCTTACCTGCCGATGAGGTCCGCCAGGTGCTGAGCCAGCGCCTGGGCCGAGTTGTTGTCGGCTACCGCCTTGGGGGCGATACGCATTCCGAGGTTCGTTTCGATGCGGGTGCGCAGTTCCAGATTGCCGAGCGAGTCCAGGCCGTAGTCGTTGAAGGGCCGGCTGGGGTCGACGGTGCCGCGGACGATCGCCGCAGCCTCGCCGGCAACGAACCGGCGCAGCCAGCCGACCCGCTCCTCCGCGGGCAGCGCCTCGAACTCCACCCGCAACTCCGACGCCTGCGGGTGGTCGCCCCTGTCGTCCTGGAACGCCGCCGCGAACACGCTGCGCTTGGCAAGCGCGGTCAGCCACGGTGCCCGGGAGAGCGGCAGGTATCCGGTGTAGGTGCGGGTGTGGCGCAGCAGGGCGTCGAAGGCGTGGACACCCTCTTCGGGGGTGATCATCGCGGTGTCGCCCGCCTCGGACAGGACGGCGCCCCGTCCGATCTCGCCCCAGGCGCCCCACGCGATCGTGGTGGCCGGCAGCCCCTTCGCGTGCCGCCAAGCCGCGAAGCCGTCGAGCCAGCTGTTCGCGGCGGCGTAGGCGCCCTGCCCGGGTGAACCGAGCAGCGCGGCCGCCGACGAGAAGCCGCAGAACCAGTCGAGGTCGTCCTCAGCGGTGGCCTGGTGGAGATACCAAGCGCCGTAGGTCTTGGACGCCCAGTCGCGGTCGATCAGCTCGCGGGTGATGCTTGGCAGGGTCGCGTCCTCCACCACGGCCGCGGCGTGCAGGACACCGCGCAGCCGAAGCCCAGTGGTCCTGGCCGCGGCTGCCAGCCGTTCGGCGGTCTCCGGGGTTGAGATGTCCCCGCACTCGACGTGCACGTCGGTGCCCGCGTCGCGCATCGCCTGGATCTCGCGGGTCGCCGACTCGCTCGGCGCGGACCGGGAGTTCAGCACGATCCGGCCGCAGCCGGCCGAAGCCAGATGGCGGGCCAGCCGCAGTCCCAGGCCGCCCAGGCCGCCGGTGATGACGTAGGCGCCGTCACCGCGGAAGACCGGCACCCGGTCGGGCGAGACCACGACCGCCGTGCCCGCCTCCACCCTGGTGATGAGCACGAGCTTGCCCATGTGCTGGGCCGACGCCATGGTGCGGATCGCGGTCGCCGCCTCGGACAGCGGGAACGATGTCGTCATCGGGGCTGCTAGCTCGCCGGCCGCCATGCGGTCGGAGATCTCCCGCAGCAGGCGGCCCAGCCTGGCCGGGTCGGCCGCAGCCATCAGTTCGAGGTCTACGCTGTAGAAGGCCAGGTTGCGGCGGAACGGCGCCAGGCCCAGCTTCCCGTCGCGGTAGATGTCGCGCTTGCCGATCTCGACGAAGCGCCCACCGAAGGACAGCAGGTCCAGGCTCACTCGCTGCGCGGCGCCGGTGAGGGAGTTCAGGACGACATCGACGCCGGCCCCGCCGGTGTCCTCGCGGATGCGGTCGGCGAACTCCAGGCTGCGGGAGTCGTAGACGTGCTCGATCCCCTGCTCGCGAAGCCACTCCCGGCGCACCTCGCTGCCGGCCGTCGCGTAGATCTCCGCCCCGACGTGCCGGGCCACCGCGATCGCCGCCTGCCCCGTTCCGCCCGTCGCCGAGTGGATCAGCACTCGCTCCCCCGAGCGCAGCCGGGACAGGTCCATCAGCCCGTACCAGACGGTGGCGTACACCGCCGGGACGGCGGCGGCCTGCTCGATGCTCAGCCCGTCCGGCAGCCGCGCCGCCAGCGCCGAGTCAATCGTGGTGTGGCTGGCCCAGGCCCCTTCGGTGGCGGCGCCGGTCATCACCCGGTCGCCGACCTTGAACTCCGTCACCCCGTCGCCGACCCGGACGACGGTGCCCGCGCAGTCGACGCCGAGCGCCGGCGTCACACCCTCGAAAGCGAAGTAGTTGCCGTGGGCGAACAGGACGTCGTGGAAGTTGATGCTCGCGGCGGCGATCCCGATCTCGATCTGGCCGGCAGCGGGTTCGCGGCGCGGCACCACGGTCAGTTCCAGCGTGTCCAGGTCACCGGGCTGCCGGATCTCCATCCGCACCGCGTCGGCCGGGCCGCCGGCGGTGGCCGGGTGGCGCTCGTCCGCGGCGAGCGGCGCGTGCTGGAGCCGCGCGGTGTACCAGGACCCGCCGCGCCAGGCGGTCTCGTCGTCCGCGGTGTCCGAGGTGAGCTCCGCGGCCAGGTTCTTCGCCGCCGGGCCGTCCTCGGAGTCGGTGTCGATGTCGACCTGGGTGACCCGCAGGTCGGGGAACTCCGCGCCGATCACCCGAAGCAGTCCGCGGACGCCGGCGTGTTCGAGGTTGACCACGTCGCCGGGCAGCACCCGCTGCGCGCTCTGGGTGATCGCGTACAGCCGGGGCGGGCCGCCGTCGGCGCCCACAAGTTCCTGCGCGATCTCGACGACCGACGCCACGAGGTCACGGCCGCGCGCGAGGGTGTCCGCGCCGGCGGGCCCTGCCGGCTGCGAGCAGAGCAGGACGACGCCGTGCCAGGGCGTGTCGGAGCGGGTGACCTTACTGCCGGGCTCCGGCCACGGCCGGATCTCACACTGTCCGCCCTGTTCGCGCAGCGCCTCGGCGAGCTCGTCCGGCGCGGGCACCGACCGGGGCGAGGCCAGGATCAGCCACGGCTCGGCAACGGGCCTCCCGGTGAGCTCGAGCGGCTCCTGCTGCTGCCAGTCGATGGTGAGCAGCCGCTCGTTGAGCACCTGGTCGGCGTTGTCCTCGTCGCTGGCGCGGGTGCCCATGACCAGGCCGTCGACGGTCATCAGGACCGCGCCGTACTTGTCGGTCAACTGGAGGTCGGCAACCACCCGGTTGCCGTCGGAGGAGCGCAGCCGTACGAAGCAGTAGCCGGCGCCACCGACCGACGACCACACCTGGAGCCGCCGCACCTCCAGCGGAAGCAGCAGGCCGCCCTCGCCACCGCCCGCGACGGCGGGCAGCGCGGCGACGCCCTGGAAGCAGGCGTCCAGCAGCGCGGGATGGACGGCGAAGCCGTCGTTGCCGCTGCGCAACTGCGAGGGGAGCGTCATCTCGACCAGTACGGTCTGGCCGCCGTCCGCGGTCGTGCGCTGGTGTGCCGCCGCGGCCCCCTGGAACGCCGATCCGTACTGGATCCCGCGGTCGGCCAGGGTGCCGCGCAGGTCGTCGCCCGAGATCCGCTCGGTGTGCTCCTCAACGAGCTGGTCGATGTCCAGCGGGACGGGCTCGTTCTGGTCGGCCGGCGCGGGGCGCAGGGTGGCGGAGGCGAGCCGTGCCCGCTCGTCGTTCTCGGTGGTGGCCGCCTCCCAGCGGGCCTGCCCAGGGATCTCCACCGCCGCCGACGTGGTCAGCTCCGTGTGGCCGCTGAGCAGCAGCATGCGCTCGAACTTCAGGTCGTGCACCTCGGCGCCGGGCCCGAAGATCTCGGCGGCGGCGCTTAGCGCGGACTCGCAGTGCCCCGCTCCCGGATAGGCCGCGACGTCCCGTACCCGGTGGTCGATCAGCCAGGGCAGCAGCGCGGTACCGACGTCCGACTGCCAGGCGTGGCGCTCCTCCTCGTCGTCGAGGCGGACGTGCACGCCGAGCAGCGGGTGGATCTTGACCGTGTGAGCGGGCCGCGACTGGCCGGACCGGATCAGCAGGTGCTGCCGGGTCCAGGTGGGCAGAGGGGCGTCGACCAGCTCGCCGTCGGGGTACCGGGTGGTGAAGTCGACGCCGCCGCCCGCCGCGTGTACCTCGACAAGGCTGTTCAGCAGGCCGTGCGGGGTGTCCTGGGCGCGGCGCATGCTCGCGATGGCGGCCGCGGGCAGGCTCGCCGACCGGGCGCACTGGTCCACCGCCCGGGTCAGCAGCGGGTGCGGGGAGAGCTCCAGGAACACGCGGTGGCCGTCGTCGAGCGCGGCTGTCACCGCCGTGCTGAAGCGAACGGGCCGGCGGAGGTTGTCGACCCAGTAGGCGGCGTCGAAGGAGGGCCGGACCCGCGGGTCGTCCATGGCCGTCCCGTAGATCGGCACCGTCCCGGTGGTCGGAGTCAGGTCGTCGAGCACCTCGGCGAGCTCACCCAGGATCGGGTCGACCTGCGGGGAGTGCGAGGCGACGTCGACGGCCACCTCGCGGGCCAGCACTCCGCGGCACTCCCACTCCGCGACCAGTTCGCGGACCCGCTCGGTGGCCCCGCCGATCACAGTCGACTCCGGTGAGGCGATGACCGACACGACGACGTCGTCGATGGTTGCCAGCTCCTGCTCGACGCGCGCCGCGGACAGCTCGATCGAGGCCATCGCGCCCGCGCCGGCGAGGCGGGCGCATAGCCGGGAGCGGCGGCAGATCACCTTGACGCCGTCGTCGAGAGAGAGGGCTCCGGCGACGACGGCGGCGGCGACCTCGCCGAGCGAGTGCCCGATGACCGCGCCCGGCTGGACGCCGGCGGCCCGCCAGGCCGCCGCGAGGCCCACCTGCATGGCGAACAGCGTCGGCTGCACGCGGTCGATGCCTGTGACAGTCTCCGGCGAGGTCATCGCCGCGGTCACCGAGAAGCCCGACTCCCGCTGGACAAGCGGCTCGACCTGCGCGACCACGGCGGCGAACTCCGGCTCGGTCGCAAGCAGCGAGGCGCCCATGCCGGCCCACTGGGAACCCTGCCCGGAGAACAGCCAGACCGGTCCGCGCGAGTCGTCGCCGGCCACCGGTGCGGGGGGCCGCTCGGCGACCTGGTCGCCGATGCCGCGCAGGCCGGCGATCAGCTCGGTCCGGTCTGCGGCGATCACCGCCGTACGCACGGCGCGGTGCTCGCGGCACCGGGAGAGGGTGTATCCGAGGTCGGGCGCCGTGACCTCGTCGTGGGCGCTGAGCCAGTCCGCGATGCGCGTGGCGGTCGGCGCGAGCTCCTCCACGGAGGTGGCCGACAGCGGGAAGAGGAGCCGCTGCGCGCCACGCTCGGGGGCCGGCTTGTCAACGGCCGGCGCCTCCTCGAGGATCGTGTGCGCGTTCGTGCCGGTCATGCCGAAGGCGGAGACCGCGGCGCGCCGCGGTCTCCGCTCGTCCGGCCAGGGCTGCATCCCGTCGGGCACGAACAACTGGGTGGGCAGCGAGCTGATCTCCTTGTTCAGCTCGTTCAGGTGCAGCGTTCCCGGCACGACACCGTGCTGGAGGGCCAGGACCGCGGTGATGAGGCCCGCCGCGCCCGCTGCGGACTCGGTGTGGCCGATGTTCGACTTGACCGAGCTGACGGCGCACTCGCTGTCGCGCCCGTACACCGCGGCCAGCGCCCGGAACTCGATGGGGTCGCCGATCGGGGTCCCGGTGCCGTGCGCCTGCACCAGCCCGATCGTGTCCGGCTCGGTGCCCGCGTCGGCGAGGGCGCTCTTGTGCACCGCCACCTGGGCGGACTCCGACGGCATCGTGATCGTCTCGGTCCTGCCGTCCTGGTTGGACGCGACGCCCTTGATCACCGCGAGGATGCGGTCACCGTCGGCCAGCGCGTCCGAGGCGCGCTTGAGGAGCACTATGCCGCAACCCTCGGACCGGACGAAGCCGTCCGCCCCCTGGTCGAACGGGCGGCACCGGCCTGTGGGCGAGAGCATCCCCAGACCCGAGGAGGACACCGTCGCATCCGGCACCAGCATGATCATGCAGCCGCCGGCCAGCGCCATGTCGCTCTCGCCGCTGCGGATACTCTGGACCGCCAGGTTCACTGACGCCAGGCCCGAGGAGCAGGCGGTGTCGATGCTCAGGGCCGGGCCGGTCAGGCCCAGTGCGAAGGCGATCCGGCCCGAGCCCATGCTCGGGGCCGAGCCGGTGAAGCCGTACGGGTGGATCTTCTCCTGTTCCTGCGGGCCGTGACAGACGAGCGCGTAGTCGATGTGCGCCATCCCGACGAACACCCCAGTGCGGGTGCCCGCCAGGGCGGACGGCTGCATCCCGGCGTGTTCGACCGCCTCCCAGGCGGTCTCCAGCAGAACGCGGTGCTGCGGGTCGGTCGACAGCGCCTCGCGCTCGCTGAGCTTGAAGAACTTCGCGTCGAAGCCTGCGACGTCGGTCAGGAAGCCGCCCCAGCGGGACACGGTCCGGCCGGGCAGCCCCTTCTCGGGGTCGTAGTACTCGTCCGCGTCCCATCGATCCGCGGGGATCTCCGTGATCGCGTCGCCGCCGCGCTCGATCAGATCCCACAATGTCTCCGGGGAATCGACTCCACCTGGAAATCGGCACCCGATGCCAATGACCGCGATGTCCCTAGGATCCGACACGACGACTCCTTTTTACAGAACTGACCGTATTTGGCGATCCGACGAGATGTTCTATCCAGCCTGTTAAATTTCGTAATGCGCAGAATTCATCGGTGACACTGATCAAGGTGTCGTCATCAGGGGCCGCACGAACGCGTGCGAAGGGCCATGGCGAGTGAGATGTCCGCCCTGGAACGGACCCAGACCGGCACTCGCGCCCCCCGGTAGGACGCTTCCAGTGCCTTGCCTTCACGGCTGAGCCCGATGCGCCAGAACAGCAGGTCGTCCTTGGTGTCCGGGCCATACAGCACTTTGAAGGCCGCCTCCTTGGCGGCGAACAGGTCCCGGGGGGTGAACCCCGTCCCCGGCGCGAGCCGTGCGCTGCGCTCCGACTCGCGAAGGACGACCCGGGCGAGGCGGGAGCTGATGACCGCGTCCTCGATGTCGACGCCGACCCCGGCGGCGCCGGGGACCACCAGTGCGACGGCCAGCCGTTCGGTGTGCGAAATGGAACCGGCGAAGCCCCGCGGAAATCGCGGCCGTCCGTCGGCACAGCGTGGCACGACCGAGGTGGCGGCGCCGGCCGCGGCCAGGGCCGCCGACGCCGCCCGGCGGCCGGCCGCGGACTCCTGGACCGGACCGTACGGCGGCCGCACCGGACGCCACGCGATCCGGACGTCCGCCGCCACACCGGCGGGAAGCGGCAGGTCGACGGCCACGGTGCACCCTCAGACCCGAAGCGCCAGCACATGGTCCGCGAGTGAGTCGACCGAGCGCAGGACCTCGGGGCGGACGTCGTCGTCCCACTCGAAGCCGAAGGCGTCCTCCATGGCCACCAGCAGGCTCACCAGGGCGTTGGACGACACCCCCGCCTGACGCAGTGACGCCGAGTCGGGGACGGCGCTGAGGAACCCGGCATCGGTGAACAGACCGTGCAGCAGTTCCCAGATGCGCAGCCGTACCTCCGATTCCTGGTCAGGCATGCGATTCCACTTCCTCGATGAACTTGTGCACGAGGACCTGGAAGTACTCGGCGTCGTCCACGTACGGCACGTGGCCGGCCCTCGGCATGATCTCGTGCCGGCCGTTGGGGAACTGCTCGGCCAGTTCCCTGGCGCCCGTCGCGCTCAGCAGGAAGTCGTCGTCGCCGACCACGACCAGCGTCGGCGCCTGGATCCCGGCCAGCATCTCCGGCTTGTGCTCGTCCTTCATCGCTTGGGTGAGCCCGTTGACCAGGTCCTCGACGGTGGACAGGGCCGAGAACGCCTCCCGGAAGGCCAGGTAGCCTGGAGCCCCGAGGAACTCGTTCATCTCGGCGCTGAAGACCTCCGGGTACATGTGCTCGTAGAGCCCCGGGATGCCGCGGGTCTCCAGCGTACGGAGCCACGCGCGCTGCACCTGCCGCTGGCGCCGCATCCCCTTGGGGCCGAAGACGGGCCCCGTCAGCACCATGCCCCGGATGCGGTCCGGGTGCTTTATCGCCATCTCCCGGGCCAGCACGGTGGACGTCGACACCCCGATGAGATACGTCGACTCGATCTCCAGCGCGTCGAGCAGGCCGATCAGGTCGTCCATGTGCTCGTCCCAGGTCGGCTCCTCGGCGATATGCGAGGACGCCCCGTGGTTGCACAGGTCGTAGCTGATCAGGCGGTAGTCCTTCGCCAACTCCTCGCTGAACACCCGCCATGACGGGCTGGTCAGGAAGAACGGGTTGACCATGGTGATCGGTGTGCCCTCGCCGCGGGACTCGTAGTAGAGCTCGACCCCCTCACGCGTGGGGATCCGAGGCGTGTCCTCGCGGTAGGTGAGGTCCATGCGGGACAGGTTCTCGTAGCCTGGCATCGGTTCTATCCTTTCCCTGCTCCGGGGGCCTCGGCGCCCAGGAAGCCGCGTGCGAATTGGGCGACGATGTCGGCCGCCGGGAGTTCGTGCGAGATGGCACCGCAGGACAGACCGCAGTACATCGCCATCTCCTCGATGCGGCCGCTGGTGGTGATGGTCGGTGCTGCAGCGCTGTACCGCGGCACCACGTACGGTTTCCCCTCGACCACGGTGCGGCCGATGAAGGTCTTGGGCTGGTCCGGGTCGCGGGTGGCGGCCGTCGTGAGGACGCGGTGCCGTCGGCCCGGCCACCCGATCTCGTACACGTCGCTGATGACCGTGTCGGCCTCGCCGGAGGTGCGGACGGCGTTCTTGAAGTACGGGTGGGCCATCGACTCGCGAGCGACCACGAAGGCGGTGCCGAGCAGGACGCCGTCGGCTCCGGCGGCGATCGCTTGGGCCGCCAGCTCCGGCGAGCCGATGCCGCCCGCCGCGACGAGGCAGACGTCGGGCAGCGCGGCCCGCAGTTCGGCAACCAGGTCGTCGCGGTACCGCGTACCGAGCAGGTGGCCGCCCGCCTCGATACCCTGTGCCACCACGATCGCGCCCCGCTCGGCGGCGTGCACACCGTCCTGGAAGGTGCCGACCTGGACGACGAGCCGCCGGCCCGCGCCGGTGATCCGGTCGAGCACGGCGTCGTCGGCCATGCCGAACAGCGAGAGGTACACGTGTTGCGGTGTCTGGTCCAGTACCTGCGCGACCTGTCGGGCCAGCTCGTCCGGCCCGACGACCTCCGGGATCAGGTTCACGCCGACGGGGCGGTCGGTTCCCGCGACCAGCCGCTTGAGCATGGCCACCAGCGCGTCGTCGACAAGCTTGTAGCCGCCCACGCAGCCGCCCGCGCCGGCCTCGGACACCGCGCACGCCAGATCCGGGCCCGCGACGCCACCCATTCCGGACTGCAGCAGGCTCACCCGGACACCCAGCACCTCTGCCAACGTGGCACGCATCAGCCCAGGTTCTCCACTGCGGAGAGCGCGGCGGCGCTGTCGCCGAAGCGCCGGGTCAGGGTGTGCACCCAGCGCTCCAGGCCGAAGGCGAGGCAACTGGTGTGTGCCGTGTCGCCGTCGGCATGGATGGAGCACCGCTCGCCGAAGAAGTTCCGGTGGTAGTTGACCGAGCCGATCGCCAGGCCGTTGACGACGAACTCCTCTTTCACCGGGAACAGCCGCTGCATCTTGGCCTTGCCGCTGTTCTTGTCGAAGAACGGGTCGGTCGCGACCTCAATCTGCACGTCGAGCCCGAGCTGGGAGCAGAGCGTCAGCACGGTCTCCTTGGCCCGTAGGAGATGCTGCTTGGCACCGTGCTCCGGGCCGATGAAGACGATCTCCCGCATCGAGAAGCCCAGCAGCCGCTGCAGGCCGTCGTAGTGGTCCTCGTTGCGGAAGCAGGTGGCGAGCGTGGTCCGCGTGATCCCGCTGTCGGGCAGCGTCGAGTCGGCCAGGTCGAGGTAGACGGCATAGCAGGCCGCCGACGGCAGCGCGAAGGCGGTCGGCTCCATGGACTCGGGCGGGACGCTGTCCAGCGGCCGCTGCGCCTCGGTCAGCAGCTTGCCGAGGCGGTGCGGGTCAAGCCTGGTCGCGGCCAGCCCGAGGTGCGGGAAGTTGTCGAAGTAGTCGAAGGTGTCCAGGTCCTTGCACCTGATCAGGAACGGGAACCGGAACTCCGGGGCCTGCCAGCCCTCGGCGAAGCGCTGGAACACCGAGTCGAGCGCCCGCAGCAAACGCAGTTGGCCACCGTCGAGAACGCTCAGACCGTTGTCGTTCGCAGTGCTCATCACGCCGCCTTCTGCTTGAAGAATCGCGCTTCGATCGCGTTGAGGGTGCGGAAATCGTCCAGGTCCAGGTCTTCGGGGTCGATCGCCTCGCCGGTCAGCTCCTCCAGTAGGAAGATGAACTCGACGAAGGCCAGCGAGTTGATGGCCCGACTGTCAATCAGGTCGAGGTCACCGGCCAGCTGGTCGAGCCCGGGGTTGCGTTCCAAGATGAACTCCCTGACGGCTTGCATGGATTCGGCCGTCACTTGGCGCGCTCCCCGACTCCCACACCCGACTTCTCGAGGAACCGCCGGGTCCGCTTCAGGACTTGGTCGTGCGCCGCCTTCCTGACAGGGTGCTCCAAGGCGCGCCGCCGCAGGTTCAGCACGTCGGGTATGCCCGCGTCGCGGTAGGCGGCGGGGTTGTAGAGCGTGGCGATGCTGTACTGCAGGTACTTTTCGAGGTATTCGGCGATCTGCGGAATCTCGGCGGGGTCTCGCCGGGTCACCTGGTCAAGGAGGTTGACGAAGATCATCCGGCCGAACGCGACATGCCGGCTTTCGTCCTGGTGGTGCACCCGGTTGACCTCACGGGCGATGTGCGGGAGCGTCTGATCGGTCGCCATGTACGCGTTGTAGTGGTCGACGATCTCCTCGAAGATCAGGACGCGCGCGAACACGATCAACTCGCGTGCCAGCGGCGAGAGGTGGCCGACTGAGTCGGCCTGCAGCTTCGGCTGGGCCGAATACAGCTTGCCGCCGTAGCGCAGGCAGAACTGGGCGAAGAACCACATGTGCTCGTTCTCTTCGCCGATGAAGTGGTGCAAGAACTCCGAGACGCCCGCGTAGGCGCGCTCGTGAATGCGCATGACAACTTCGCTCAGCAGTTCACGGATGCCGTGGATGTTGAGGCTGAAGAAGTTGATCGCCTCGTACCTGGTCAGGGCGAGTTGCTGCTCGCGGGTCAGCTCGTCCCACATCTCCGTGCCGGCCAGGGTGGTCAGGCTCTCACTCATCCACGGCTTGTCGGCCTCGATGGTGTCGGGCCAGTCGAAGGCCGTGTACGGGTTGTAGTAACCGGTCTCCGCCATCTGCTCCAGTCGGTCCAGGTCCAGCACGACCGGCTCTATCTCGTGTACAGCCATGTGCAATCGTCTCCTCAAGGCGCCGATCGGATATCCGCACGCACGTGGACCGGTGTCCGCGAACCGCACTCGTGGTAACCCAGAGCGGCGTTGCCGGAAGCGGTGGACGGAATGACTTTGTTGTATATCGATCCCAGGCACAGCTCCTGGAAGTCACCAGTGCTCGCGGAGAGCCGCGCGGCGAGCTGGGCCTTGGCGATGTCGATGGTCTTGAGCCCACCGTCGTCGTCCTCGACCTCGACGCAGGCGTGCGGCAGGTCCAGGGCGCCGCCGACCACGCCGCAGAACCAGCCCCGCTTCGCCTCGGCCCGGTACCCTGCGTCCCGGAAGCGCTCCGCCAGCAGAAGGCTGGCCGCGATGCAGCTCGTCGCGCCCAGCTCATGCACCAGCGCGTAGTCGGCCTGCATGGGTACGGGGATCATCTGCCAGCGGTACCCGGCGGCCAGATACTCGCGGGTCAACTCCCGCAGCGCCGGGGAGATCACCGGAGTACGCACGCCGGTCGTGCCCACCGTGGCCGTGTACTGCGCCGCCTTCGCACCGGGCACCGGCTCCGACACATCGGCGAGGGTCCCACCGAAGCGGGCGATGTCCGGCGCCTCCAGCCGCCACGGGGCCTCCCCAGCGCAGTCGGGGCACTCCAGCCGGACCCGGAAATCCCAGATCTTCGTGCGCAGCAGGTCGTCCACCGGCCGGCTCGCGAACCGGAAGAGCATGCGGAACGCGAGTTCCGGCTGGGTCTTCGAGGTGTTCGAGTACATGCCGAGGTTGTAGAGGTCGTTCGGGTCGAAGTGGCGGATGCCGGATCGCTCCTCGAACGGCAGGCCGGCCGCGACGAGCCGGTCGACCTCGGCCGACCCGCAACGCAGCATCTCCCGTGCCACCGATTCCGGCCGGTTCTTTTCGGAGTATGCGGCGGGAATGAATTCGATAGAATCCGCGACCCTTTCCCAGGGCGTATCCACCACTACAGGTTGGCCCGACACAGTCCATCTCCCGAGGCAGGATCGGCACGCAATCGTCAACGAACTCCGCCCACGCTACAAGTAAATGGCGCGCCATGGCAGATTAATATCACACAATCCCCCGTGCATTCCTCATCCAGCGATCGGACGTGACTGATCTCCCCACCGGACCCTCAACGGCGGCGAGGTGATCAGTAGAAAGCATGTCAGTTCGGCGGCCGCCGGGCGGACACGCCGACAACCGGCACTGCTACCTGAACGACAACGGAGTCCGCCGCGCTCAGCTCGTCGCATTGTTCGACCATCGGATTCCGGAGCTCCTTCACAAGCGGAAGTACCAGTGATACACGGCTTCGACCTCGGCCGCCAGAGCGCCCAAGAGAAAAGCAGGATGGGGTAGGAGAAATTCGCTTCAACTCGTACGCCCACCAGCTGTCCGACCCGGAAAGCGCCCGTCACCACGTCCGTGCTACCCGACCCCTGGCATCCAATCAACCCCTATCACACCCTTAGTCGATACGGTTAGGGGTGCAGGTAGGGGTAGCCGCTGGTTATCAGCGGGACGGCTGCGCAGTAGGGTCTACCGGGAATTAGTTTGAGGTAAAAATTACCCGTTCCCGGGCACACGAATTGCTTGAGGGAGCCGTCCAACCTATGGCTGATCAAGAAAAGCTGCGTCAGTACCTGAAGAAGGCCGCCAGCGAACTGCAGTGTACCGCCCGGAGACTGCAGGAGGTCGAACTCAGGGATTCCGAGCCCGTCGCGATCGTCGGTATGGGCTGCCGGTTTCCCCCCGACCTGCGTTCCGCGGCGGATCTGTGGCGGTTCGTGGCGCACGAGGGCGACGGCATCTCGCCGTTTCCCGACGACCGGGGGTGGGGCGCCGTCCGTCTGCCCGGCGACAGCGCCGACGCGATACCGGAACCGGCGGCGCGCCAGGGCGGCTTCGTCGCCGGGGCTGACCGGTTCGACGCCGGGTTCTTCGGAATCGGCGACGCCGAAGCGCTGGCGATGGACCCGCAGCAGCGGCTGCTGCTGGAGACCGCGTGGGAAGCGGCCGAGCACGCCGGCCTGGATCCGGCCGGCCTGCGCGGAAGTCAGACGGGCGTCTACGCCGGCGTGTCCTACTGCCGCTATGCCGCCCAGCCGGGGACGGCGCTCCCCGCGGGCGTCGAAGAGCAGCTGATCGTCGGCGGCGCGCCGAGCACGACGTCGGGCCGGGTCTCCTACGTCATGGGGCTGCGCGGGCCGGCCATCAGCCTGGACACGGCCTGCTCGTCCTCGCTGGTGGCCATCCACCTGGCCTGCCAGGGGCTGCGGCGCGGCGACTGCGAGCTCGCGCTGGCCGGCGGTGTCACGATCATGGCCACCCCCGATGTCATCGTCGAGTTCGGCCGGCGCGGCGCCCTCGCCAGGGACGGCAGGTGCAAGCCCTTCTCGGACGCCGCGGACGGCATGGGGTTCGGCGAGGGAGCCGGGCTGCTGGTGCTGGAGCGCCTGTCCGTGGCGCTGCGCAACGGCCACTCGGTGCTCGCGGTGATCCGCGGTTCCGCGGTCAACCAGGACGGCGCGACGAACGGACTGACGTCGCCCAGCCGCGCGGCGCAGGAGGCCGTCATCCGCCAGGCGCTGGCGAACGCCGGGCTCACTCCCGACCAGGTCGACGCAGTGGAGGGGCACGGCACCGGCACGGCGCTGGGTGACTCGATCGAGGCCGAGGCCGTCATCGCCACCTACGGCGAGACCCGGCCGGCCGGCCGGCCGCTGCGGCTGAGTTCGGTCAAGTCGAACATCGGCCACACTCAGACCGCGTCCGGGGTGGCGAGCGTGATCAAGACGGTCATGTCCCTGCGTGCGCGGATGCATCCGCGGACCCTGAACATCGACCGGCCGTCCAGCTACGTCGACTGGTCCGGCGGGACCGTTGTGCTGGCCACCGAGTCGGTTCCGTGGCCGGCCGACGGCCGTCCCCGGCGAGCCGGCGTGTCCTCCTTCGGTATCAGCGGCACCAACGCGCACCTGATCCTGGAAGAGGCCACCGCCGAGGCGGCGGACGGCGGGTCCGTCCCGGCGCCCGGTGGCGCCGAGGTCGCCACGCCCTGGGTGCTGTCGGCGAAGACCGGGCCGGCGCTGCGCGTCATGGCCGCGCAACTCGGCGGCTTCCTCGCCGCGCAACCGGCCACCACCGCGCAAGTCGGGGTCTCGCTCGCCCGCACGAGGGCGGGCTTCAGGCATCGGGCGGTCAGCGTGGGTGCCTCCACCGGGGAGCACCTCGCCGCGCTCGCGGCTCTGGCCCGCGGCGAGGACGCGCCCGGCCTGATCACCGGCACGCCCGCAGCCGCGAGAACAGCCGTGCTATTCACCGGCGGGGAGCCGCGCGCCGGTGACCCGGCCCGCGGGCTGGCGGAGCGCTTCCCCGCCTTCGCCGAGGCGTACGACGCGGCCCGCACACATCTGGAGGCCCACCTCGACCTGCCGACGGCCTCATACCCGCTTGCCGCCGTGTTCGCCGGCCAGGTGGCGCTGTACCGGCTGATGACATCGTGCGCGGTGGCACCGGATCTCGTGGGCGGCTCGGGGATCGGCGAGATCACCGCGGCTCACGCTGCCGGCATCCTGTCGCTGGCCGACGCGGCGGCACTCGCGGCGGCTGCCGCGCGTGCCGCGGCGGCCGAGAGCCGCGGGGACGGGAACGGCCTGCGGGCCACCGCCGAGCGCATCAGCTACGCGAAGCCGCGCGTCCCGATCGTCACCCCCGGCCCCGGCGACCCGGCGCACCCGGACCACTGGGCGGCGGGCGACTTCCTGCGGTCCGGCACCGGCGACGTCCCGTCCCGTGCCCGGTCGCAGGGGGCGACAGTCTGCCTGGAACTGGACCCCGCTGCGATCGTCACCGCGGACGCCGTGCTCGCCCGCCTCGCGGCGGCGTACACCTGCGGGACGGCGGTCTCGTGGCAGGGCGCCTTCACCGGGACGGGCCCCGGGCACGTGCCCCTACCCGGTTACCCGTTCCAGGGCCGGCGGTACTGGCTGGACGCGCCGGCCACCCACAGCCACATCGGGAACGAGGTCGTCCGGGAGCCCGTGCACCCGCTGCTCGGCGGCCTGATCGACCTCGCCGACTCGTCCGAACGGCGCTTCGCCCGGACCCTCACGGCCCAGGAGCCCTGGTACGCCGCGCAGTATCGGCTGCGCGGCACGCCCGCCCTGCCGGCCGCCGCGGTCGCCGAATGGGCGCTGGCGGCCGCCCACCACGGAGCCCGCGGGGGTAGCGAGGGCGGCGGCGTCCGGACGATCGAGGACCTCGTCTTCGAAAGGCCGATGACTCTCCCCGGCACGCTCCCGCTGGCCGTCCAGACCGTGGCCGAAACCCGCGGTGCGGTCCGCCGGATCAGGGGGTTCGGCGCGGAACCCGGGGACGCCGGCCCCGGCTGGACCCTCCGGTTCACCGCCACGTGCACCACGCAGAGCCCGCCGGCCCCGCCCCGCGCGGGCCTCGACCGGTTGCGCGCCCGGATGACCGAGCGGGACCCGGAAGCGCTGTTCGCACGGCTCGGCGACGTAGGTATCGTCTGCGGGCCGGCCTTCCGACAGATCACCCGCGGCTGGTGGCGGGCCGACGACGAGGCATTGGTCCTCGTCGAGGCCGACCCGGCCGCCCCTGACTACGGCCACTACGCCCTGCACCCGGTGGTGCTGGAGGCGTGTTTCCTGTCCGCCGTGCCGCTCGTGTCCGGCACCGGTCTGTGGCTGCCGTCCGGCCTCGCCCGCCTCACCCGTCACCGAGAGCTGCCGCGGCGGCTGTGGTGCCACGTCCACCGCGGCGAGGGCGGCCTGGGCGGCCCGTTGGATCTGGAGGTGTTCTCCGACGCAGGCGAACCGCTTGTCTCGGTCGCGGGGCTCGCGTTCACCAGATCCGACCTGGCCGGGCAGGCGGCGACTCCCGCCGAGCCGGACACCGCCGAGCCGTGGGACGCCGACGAGTTGTCGCGACTCGCCGTCCAGGACCCGCAGACGGCCCGCAGGACGCTCACGGACCTGCTGTTCGGCCGGGTGACCGCTCTGGTCGAGGGGGCGGCGGATGACCCGCGGGGCCTGCGCGCCGGGTTCGCCTGCGCCCGGCTGGGTGATCTCGGTGTGGACTCGCTGCGAGCGATGCGGCTCAGAGAGCAGTTCCGCACGGGGCTCCGGGTGGACGTCCCGCCGCAGCGGCTTCTCGGCGACACCACCGTGACGGACATCGTCGACCTGGTGTGCCGGTCCCTCGCCGCCCGGAGCCTTGTCGTGACCGACGACGAGGTGCCCGAGGCCGCCGGGCTGATCGAAGAACTCATCCTGTAATGGCCAGGAAGGCAGGCACGATGACCACGGATCTCTTCGCCGAGCTGTACAGCCGCGGGGTCAGGATGCGGCTGGCCGAGGGCCGGCTCCACGTGACGGCCCCGCCCGGTGCCCTCACCTCTGAACTACGCGAGGAGATGAGGCTCCGTCGGGACGAGCTCGTCGAGATCGTCTCGCGCTCCGAGAGCTCGGACGGGCCGGCGAGCCTGACTCCCCGGCCCGAGGACCGGCACGAACCGTTCCCGCTGACCGACATTCAGCAGGCGTACTGGGTGGGCCGGACATCGGTGGTGGAGCTCGGCGGCAACTCGACCCACTGCTACCTGGAGTTCGACGCCGCGGACCTCGACGTGCCAAGGCTGAGCCGGAGCCTCGACCAGCTCGTCCAGCGCCACGACATGCTCCGGGCAGTCATCCGGCCCGACGGCCGCCAGCAGGTGCTGCCCGAGGTCCCGCCGTACGAGATCCAGGTCATGGACATGTCCGGCCTCGACCAGGCGGGGCAGGAGGCCGGGATCGCGCAGATCCGGGAGGAGCTGGCGCACCAGGTGCTGCCCGCCGATCGCTGGCCGCTGTTCGAGGTCCGCGCGACCCGGCTGGACGACCGGCAGTGGCGTCTGCACCTCAGCCTGGACATGTTGATCATGGACGGGTTCAGCTTCGGGATCTTCCAGAACGACTGGTTCCGCCTCTACAGCCGTCCGGACTCGCCGCCCGGGCCCCTCGACGTCACCTTCCGCGACTTCGTCCTCGCTGAGCAGCGGCAGCAGGGCAAACGGCGGTTCGAGGCTGACCGGACGTACTGGTCGGACCGGCTCGACAACCTGCCGCCCGCTCCGGACCTGCCACTGGCCGTCCAGCCCGGGCAGCTCTCTCGGCCGAAGTTCGCCCGGCACCACGTCCGACTGTCCGGCGACCGGTGGTCGGCCATCAAGGAGACCGCCCGCCGCCAGGGCCTCACCCCGTCCGCCGTGCTCATCGGCGCCTACGCCGACGTGCTCCGGCGCTGGTCGAAACGGCCCGAACTCACCCTCAACCTGACGCTGTTCAACCGGCCGCCGTTGCACCCGCAGATCGGCGATGTGATCGGCGACTTCACCTCGCTGGTACTGCTCGAGACGCGGCCCGAGGGGGGGGACTCCTTCGCCGCGCGGGCGAAGCGCCTGCACCACCAGCTCATGGACGATCTCGGGCACTCCAGCTACTCGGGGGTCCGCGTCCTACGGGAGCGGGCCCGGCGCCTGGGCGCCGGGCTGGGGGCGGCGATGCCGGTGGTGTTCACGAGCATGATCGGCTTCGACTCCGCGTCCAGCCTCACCGAGTCGGCCCAGATGTTCGGCGACATCGTCTACGGCGTCAGCCAGACGCCACAGGTCTGGCTGGACTACCAGGTGCTGGAGGACCGGGGCGACCTCCTGATCAACTGGGACTTCGTCGAACAGCTCTTTCCTGCCGGCATGATGGACGAGATGTTCGCCGCCCACCGCGCGTGTCTGGAGCGCCTCGGCGAGAGCGACGCGGCGTGGGACGAGCAGGAGCTCGTCACGCTGCCGGCCGCGCAGGCCGACGAGCGCCGCGAGACAAACGAGACCGGGGCCCCCATCCCGCAGCGAACGCTGTGCGATCTGGTCGAGGAACAGGCCGGGCGCACCCCGGACGCCGTGGCCGTGATCGCGGCCGACGGCGAGCACGGCTACCGCGAACTGATGCAGGACGCCTACCGGTTGGCCCACGTCCTCCAGTCGGCCGGCGCGACCCCGAACACCCTGGTCGGCGTGATCGCCGAGAAGGGGTACGAGCAGGTCGCGGCGACCCTCGGCATCTCCCGCTCCGGGGCCGCGTACCTGCCGATCGAGTCGCGCTGGCCGACTGCCCGGCGCGAGCAGCTCCTCCAGCAGGGCCGGGTCCAGGTGGTGGTCACGACACCGCGGCTGCGCGACGAATTCGACTGGCCGGAAGGCGTCCGGCTGGTGACCCTCGCCGACGCCGAGGTACGGTCCGCGCCGCCCACCCCGCCGCAGACCGGTCCGGAGCCCGACGACCTGGCGTACGTGATCTTCACCTCCGGGTCGACCGGCACGCCGAAGGGCGTCATGATCGACCACCGGGCCGCGGCCAACACGATCCAGGACCTCAACGACCGGTTCCACGTTACCCCGGACGACCGGGTACTGGCGCTGTCCGCCCTCAGCTTCGACCTGTCCGTGTACGACGTCTTCGGTCTCCTGGCGGCGGGCGGCGGTGTCGTCATGCCGGAGCCAGGCCGGTCGCAGGAGCCCCGGCACTGGAGCGAGTTGACGGACCGGCACCAGGTGACGATCTGGAACACCGTGCCGGCCCTCATGCAGGCGTGGATCGACGGGCACGACCCAGCCGGTCCGCCCCCCGGTCGCGGGCTGCGGTTGGTCATGATGAGCGGTGACACGATCCCGGTCGCGCTGCCGGACCGGATCCGCGCGGTGTACCCCGCCGCGAAGGTGATGAGCCTGGGCGGCGCCACCGAGGCGTCCATCTGGTCGATCCACTACCCGATCGGCACGGTGCCCCCGCAGTGGACGCGGATCCCGTACGGCAAGCCGCTCGCCAACCAGACCATGCACGTTTACGACCAGTGGCTGGAGCCGAGTCCGGTGTGGGCGACCGGTGAGATCTACATCGGCGGCAGCGGCGTGGCCCGCGGCTACTGGGCCGATCCGGACCGGACAGCCGGGCGGTTCATCGTTCACCCGCGGACCAAGGCCCGCCTCTACCGGACCGGTGACCTCGGCCGCTATCTGCCCGGCGGCGACATCGAGTTCCTCGGGCGCGAGGACTCGCAGATCAAGCTCAACGGCTACCGCATCGAGCTCGGCGAGATCGCGGCCCCGCTGCGGCGGCATCCCGGCGTCCGCGACGCACTGGTCGGCATGGACATCAATCCCAGGACTGGCAGCCGCCAACTGGTCGCCTACCTGGTGCCCGCGGAGGGGGAGACCGTCGCGGGGCGGACGCATCCCGACGCCGACGCGATGCGGGCCGCGCTCGAAGAGGTCCTTCCGGAGTACATGGTGCCCCGTCACTACCTGGTCATCCCTGAGGTGCCGCTGAGCGCGAACGGGAAGGTCGACGTGTCGGCACTGCCCGCCCCGCGGGAGCGGCAGGCTCCCGACCGGGCGTCCGCTCCGCAGGACGATCTGGAGCGGGCGCTGCTGCGGATCTGGCAGGAGGCCCTGGAACGCGACGACTTCGGGACGGAGGAGAACTTCTTCGAACTCGGCGGGGACTCCCTGC
Organism: Streptomyces sp. NH27; assembly: GCF_056859195.1. NCBI lineage: Bacteria > Bacillati > Actinomycetota > Actinomycetes > Kitasatosporales > Streptomycetaceae > Streptomyces > Streptomyces sp. NH27. Next base: position 127 of record NZ_JACEGK010000036.1, on the reverse strand, counting down.
ACGCGATCGGCATCCTGGAGCGGATCGGCAGGGAACTCGGCACGGCCGAGGGCCAGGACATCGATCTGCGCAAGCTCTTCGACAACCCCACGGTCGCCCGGCTGGCCACCGTGATACGGGCCGAGGG